>NZ_JAEQDD010000175.1:0-5645 GCF_020737885.1 Microcoleus sp. PH2017_34_RAT_O_A
AGATAAATCGTCTGCCCAATCTTCACAAATGGTTTGTGGAAATTTTCGCTAAACCCACATAGCTATTGGATCATTCTTTTTGTGGAGGCCTCTAAGCAATCAAATCTTGTTTGTTACCCATTTGTTTGAGTACCTTAATAGCGGAACTTAACGGGATGGCTTGGTTGTTTGACTTGGTTAACAGGTCGATGGTGGTTTTTGTAGTTTGTCGTTTTTTATAAACCGTGTCATTCATTGTTGGGCTGTGACCTAGACTCATAGCGCGAGTTTCAAGACTTACTCCGCCCATCATTCCATTGAGGTTACATAGGTGACGCAGCGCATGAGTTTGCGTAAACTTGCTCCAACTTTCTAAGCAATTTCGAGCCGATTTAATGTATTTTCCGACTATTGTTTGCGGATTAGTTGAAACTATATTGAGCTGTGGTGGCGAGCCTGATTTAAGCTCTAACTGCTCTATCAAGTCAGGGTGAGTAGGTGGCAACATCGGTATAGTTAAGCGGTAGCCCGTTTTAGTTGTGGTATCCAGTGCTGTTTTATCCCCTACTACTGCTAACATTTTTGTGTTTCTAGGGTCACCTAATGCAGGGATTGTAACACCATCTTTCGTCTTAAACGGTTGCTCAATGTTCTGGATTGCAAATACTTCGTGTACCCGCAACCCGTACACCGCTTGCATTGAAAACACCCACAACCAAGCTTTTCGAGATTCCAAGTGATATCGCTTATCATTGGTGGGAATATTTAGCACATCCTGGCGCAGTTGCAAGAATTCCTCAATTGATACAGATTGCAAGTCATCGCGAAAAATTGTTTGTTTGCCGTCAACCTTGCTTAATTCTTCATGCAGTCGAGAGTCACCGATAGTTTCCGCTAGTTTTTTCATCACAGACAAACAGGATTTGTAAGTCTTACTGCCTTTCTTCTTGCTGTTAATGACTGACATTATGTCTGCGAAATTCACCATTATATTTTGCGGTAGCAGTTTGTAGAACTTGCCGTATACCTGATGCCAGGTATTTCGTTCTGATACACTGGCGCTGTCCCGCTTTTGTCGCTTCTTTGTATATCCTTCCCAGTATCCGGTTTCTACTTTTGCTATCGCTTCACTAAACGTTATTAGGTCATTCCTGATGACGTTCTTTTCTAGGATTACATCGTCGTACCACCTTAAGAACTCTATTTCACTAGAAAGTGATTCTAGGGCTGTTGCGATTAGATGTGCTTTCCTCAGAGCGTCCGAGATACCCTGTATCGTCAGATTGCATCCACAGGACTTGTTGACCCGCTTATCACCTACCTTGAATTGGAGGGTGACATAAGACCCTTTAGCCTTGCTATCTTTCTTTAGCCCTACTCCTTTGGGGCTTTGTTTCTGTGCCTCCTTCAGATAATCCAGAACCCGCTCGTAGCCGATTAGGTAGTTGGCTGAGTTACTTACGGTGACTGATTTAGATTTTTCGCTCATTTTTCGCTCACCTCACTTATGTTGTTGAGTCTGCTTGTTGCTTACAGCTTACAACAAAGAACTCGTTTTTCGCTCAGATACGGAAACAAGTTTTGTGAGATGAGTGATATATGTGCTGAAACGGCGTAAATTCGTTAATTCATTGAGGGGGTTTAATTCAAGTCCTTCTACTCCCATCCTCAAACAACATAGTACAATGCCATTACCCGCAAGCTGTAGTGTTCTAGTCAATCTTAAAAAATTGAAAAGAATATTTGTATCAATGAGCTTGTAAAATAATTTCCATGAACATCCAGCAATTTGTTGACAATTCCCTCGGACAGTGGCGATCGCAGCGCAGCGCCCATCACTTGACTTTCCGACACTTTGAAGCGATCGAGTCAGTCATTGATATCGTTGCACTCTCACCCGATGATGCTGCCGTAATCGACCTCTGCAAATCCTACAACATCGACCCAGCCCAAGCAGTCAACCCCTTTCACATGGCATGGGAAGGCCAGTCAGATTGGGATGAAAACGCTGAAATGAAAGGCAGTTGTATCCTCGTACCAATCCCAGATCCCACAGTCCCCAATCGCGGTAAACTACTGCGAGACCAAGGATATGCCGAAACCATTCCCGCCGCCGCCGACTATCACATCACAGACGATGGCACCTTTGTCCTCCTCACAAGCTACGATAACGCCGCCGCCGAAGAAAAAATTTGGTTTGCCAATCCCAACCTGCGCTTTCGTGTTTCCCTGATCAAAACCAGTAAAGGAAGTGGAGTTGTCACCGCATCATTTTCTTCAGAAATTCGATCGCTCTCCGGCAAATAATACCAATTATCGAAAATCATGCAACAATATTTGTAAGTTGCGCCGCCACAAACAATCCCTAATTTTAATCGAGAATATCGCAGCGACGCACCTTACCTAAAGAGTAGATGAAACAAGCAGAACAATTGTTTTGTAACCAGAGTTTTGATAAATGGTAGAGCGGTTCTCAACCAAGTGATGTACTCACCGCCAATTACCAATTACTAATCCGTACCTCACTTGATAATTGCTATATAACAAAGTAAAAAAACTTATGAATTCAGTTAAAACAAATAATGATTTAATCACTCTGGCTCAGTGGATGGCCGGGGATTTCAGCAACTACAAACAATCCTTTGAAAAACCACAACAATTTGCCCACATTCATATATTTTTCCGCCCCTTACCATTTGATTTTTTTAACGCCATTGGCTTTTACTCCGAGCAGGTTTATGACCACGATCTGTGGACTCCCTACCGTCAAGGAGTCCACAAATTAATAGACCAAGGAGAACAAATTTATATTGAAAATTATAGTCTCAACGATCCAGTACAATACGCCGGAGCAGCACGGGAATTAAGCATTCTCAAAACAATTAAACCAGATTGCATTCAACGGCGCTACAATTGCTCTATGGTTTTCAAACGAGAAGGAGAAATGTTTCGTGGTAGTGTAGAACCAGGAAACCAGTGTCTCATCGAAAAAAAAGGTTGTTCAACCTACCTCATCAGCGACGTGGAAATTACCGAAACAACCTGGAGCAGTCTCGATCGCGGTATGGATGTAAATACTCACGAACAGATTTGGGGCTCAGAGAATGGCTCCTTATGGTTTGAAAAGCGTCAAAGTTTTGCCGGAGAGCTACCGCCTCTCTAATTTTCCCGCCGACGAATTTCCAGGCGAGCGCAGCACATACTACAGCCACACCTATTACCCTAAAAGACTCCTGTACCCCAAAAAACTCCTGTAGTACGTGAAACAGCAACCTCCCCTGGAATGTTACATTATGTAAAGTTTTCTAATATAACATCCAATTATGGTAAATTTTCACATAACACAATAGTGGAGATTTTTTAAATGGTTTTTGGACCTGCATCTCGACTTGGAGTCAGTTTATTTGAAGAAACACCCTGTTTAGAACTGATTCCAGGACGTTCACAAGAAGAAGTAGAAACCATTATTCGTGCCGTCTACCGGCAAGTTTTGGGTAATGCTTACGTCATGGAAAGCGAACGGGCAACAATTCCTGAATCGCAATTCAAAAGTGGTGCATTGAGTGTACGCGAATTTGTCCGCGCTCTGGCAAAATCCGACGCTTACCGTTCTCGCTTTTTCGATACTTGTCCTCGCTATCGGTTTCTTGAACTGAATTTCAAACATCTTCTCGGTCGAGCTCCGGATGGCCTAGAAGAAATGAGAACCCATAGCACTATCTTAGATACTCAAGGCTACGAGGCAGATATTGATTCTTACCTCGACAGCGATGAATACCAAAACGCCTACGGCGAAAATATCGTTCCCTACTACCGAGGCTACAAAACCCAACCAGGACAAAATATGGTTGGGTTTACTCATATGTTTGCTCTCTTGCGCGGCCCTTCCAGCAGCGATTTCAAAGGAAGTCTTTCTGGAAAATCCCCAGTTTTGAACAAATACGTGATTCAAGAAACCCCTGTAGCAGTCATTCCTCCTTCCGGCGGTTCAGTTGGAGATGGTTGGTCATTTCCCGATAGACAGCGCGGTGCTAAAAGTGTTTACAACGTTGCTTCTGGTGACGAAGGTAAGGTTTTCCGTATCGAAGTAACTGGCTATCGCACTTCTGCAAAGAATCGGGTTCAAAAAATTCGGCAGAGCAACCAAGTTTATGTAGTGCCGTTTTCCAGACTTTCCCAAGAATATCAACGCATCCACAAACAAGGCGGCGTAATTGCCAGCATCACTGCTGTCAACTAGAAACCGTTTAAACTTCTAGCTTCACGACTTGGGGAATTACCTCCCTGAGCGTGTTTTTCTTCAATCCTTAATTCCCTGTTTTGAAACGTTATTTAGTCTTAGGAGAAACTCAATGAGTGTGGTTTTAGATGCACCAGTAGAACTTTGGTCTACTAGCAGTTCCGATGATACACAGGCCGTAATTCGGGCAGTTTACAAGCAAGTGCTCGGCAATCCCCACGTGATGGAAAGCGAACGCCTGACTGTGGCAGAATCCCAGTTGTGCGATGGTGGGACGACAGTACGGGAATTTGTCCGCGCTGTGGCAAAATCCGACTTCTATCGCAGTCGGTATTTTGAATCATGCGCTCCCTACCGCTTTGTCGAGCTAAACTTTAAACATTTGTTAGGTCGCGCTCCCTTAGACCAAGCAGAACTTTCTGAGCATATTCGCACCTGTATCGAAAAAGGCTACGATGCAGAAATTGACTCGTACCTTGACAGTCAAGAATATGAGGACAAATTTGGCGAGAATACAGTCCCTTATTATCAAGGCGCAAAAAGTCAACTCGGACAAAAGCAAGTTGGCTACAATCGCACTCTTTCCCTGTATCAAGGTTATGCAGGAGTTGACAGTGCTTTTACCGCTTCTCGCTTAGTTGACTTCGTAGCTGGTAATAGTGGTAACAAAATTACTTTACCAAGCACAGGCGGTCGCATTAGTGCTTCCAAAGATGCCACCGAAAAAATGTTCAAGATTGTTGTCAAAGGAGCTAAATTTGATAGCCCTCGCCGAGTGAGCAACACTGAATATCTTGTCTCTGGTGGGAAGATGACTCCGCAAATTCAGCGCATTCATCGCGCTGGCGGAAAAATTGTCAGCATCACCGAAGTTGCTTAAGCCATAGACTGATGACGCGAGCCTGAGTCGGGGATAACTAGAAACTTTCTTGGGTTCCCCTTTATGAGCTGAGCTAGATTCTTCTATCGTTTTTTTTGATTGAGGTTTCGTATCTTAATACTTTCTCTAGAGCGAGTTTCTTATTCGCTCTTTTTCTGTTTAAAAAAGCCAAAAACTTGATTTATAGAAGAAGGCCTTAATTATCTAGGGGAGAAGGAAAAAATATTTGGTCGAAGCACGTCCAGGACTGTTTCTCAAATCTAAATTCTAAAATGGTATTATAAAACTTTATTAAGTTTGTAAGCAGTAGTAAGCAATAGTAGTATCATATAGTCAAAATGGTAAACTGAGAGAATTATTGCGATTGTCAAAAAATGGAGAGTCTGAATGCAACTAGCAGAGAGGCACATCATTAAATCCACCGAGAATCGTTTTGTTAAAATTGATGAATTAGCCTTTAAATCCAAAAATTTGTACAACGCGGCTAACTACCTTATCCGTCAAAGTTTTGTCTATGGATGGGGTTATATCAATTACAACGAAATG
>NZ_JAEQDD010000176.1:0-6993 GCF_020737885.1 Microcoleus sp. PH2017_34_RAT_O_A
TGAAAAAAGCCTCAAATGATTGCAGAGCAATTATTTGAGGTTTTGAGAATTCTGAATTCTTTTGAAATTAAATCCGATCGAATATCTGCGGAATGTGGGGTAAAATACGGTTCGCGGTTAAGCTTACTGTGTATCTCTTCTTCCTTCTTCCTTCTTCCTTCTTCCTTCTTCCTTCTTCCGAACCGGCAGCCAAACGACGAATGTAGTGCCGCTATCGGTTGGATATAAATGAGCTGCACTAGATGGCAGCCATTCCGGATTTACTGGGGAAAATACTTGGATTTCTCCTTGCATTTGGCGGACTAAATCGCGGGCGATCGCCAAACCCAATCCTGTGCCGGGAATTTCTGTCTGGGCTTTTTCTCCCCGGTAGTGTCGCTCAAATAAATGCTCTAAATCCTGGGGGGGAATGCCGGAACCTGTGTCGCTGACTGCAACTGCTATGGCAGGTAAGGGGCGGTGGTTCGCCTCGTAGCTTACTTTAATATAAATTTGGCGGCCGGCGGGGGTATATTTCAAAGCATTGTCAATTAGGTTGCTCAAAACTTCGCGCAAAGCTCGATCGCTCGCCGAGACTGGTGGTAAATCCGCCGGAATGTCGGCTAACAATGACAGATGCCTTTCCGATGCGATCGCCTCGGCGGAAATTAACAGCGGTTTTAAGACTTCTGTCACTACACAGGATTCGTCCAAATTGGCCACTGGTAACAGCGACAGAGGAGAATGCTGGATTAATTCGATATTAGAAGTTGCTGTTTCTGAAGTGCCTGATGGGAGTCTGAGATTTGCTTCGCCGGTATCTACTGTGCGATCGAACTGGCCGAGCAATTCAGAGAGCCGATCGCTCTCTCGGACAATACTATAAGCCACATTGCGATTTTTGTCTTCTGGTACCAGCCTGCGCGCTAACAGTTTGCCAAAAGTTCGCAACGCTGTCAGCGGACTCTTGAACTGGTGCAGCAAGTTGTGCATCGTGTCATAAACCTGAGCCTGGATTTGCCGAGAAGATCCCAATTCCTGATGCATCCACTGCGATCGCTGGTCTAAAATGCAGGCTAGGGCCAAAGTGCGAGCAATTTGTTGTATCTGAGCCTCCTCTCGATCGTTCCAAGCCCTGTCTTCCCTACCGCTGACCAGGAGTCCCAGGACAGCGTCCTCGTGTATCAGAGGCGTCACTATTTGCCTCCGTTGCTGCCACACATTCCCCGGGCCTTGGCACTGATTGGAACTGTTTTCAAAACCCGGCAGTGGCTCGGGTGCGATCGCCCCCACGGTTGATGCTTCCACAGCCAAAACCGGCGCAGCCAGCCGCCGCGGCATTGGTTTCACTGTCGAGCTTGAAGCCGGTTCGAGCCTCAACTCCTGATTTTCTGGTTCGACTGAGGTTTCTGGGTAAACTGCGATCGGCACTAACTTTGCCTCGCTGCCTTCTACCAGCTCTTGTGTCAGGTATACTGCGCTGAATGTCGCACCCAAACTGACTGCGATCGCCACCTGCGATCGACAAAGCTTGACAAATTCTGAACTGGCTGGCATTAACATGAGTGCCACATTAAGATATTTTACGGAATTTTAACTAAATTACAACTGCTCAGCCCCCGATTACAGATTGGAGACTCCTAAATTTCTAGTATGTGGGCTTTGATGGCAGGCTGCTCGGTTCCCAGGATTCAGCTTTCACAAACACAATTGCTTTAAAGCCCCGCCTGCATAGCTTCCCCAGAGTCCCAAGCTTGGCTGCTGCCGGAAGTTGCGGCCCACCTTACCACAACCGCTGCACTTTTGTCGATCGGCACGAATGTTAAGATTATGTCGATATATTAAAAACAGTTGAAGTTTAGAGCTAGAACAGATATACTGGCCTCGGATTTGGTAGCTATCATTACCTAAAAATTGGATAAAAAGCCACGCCCGATCGGGACAGCTTTGATGATTGAATCATGTATTGTTGATTCGCCAGATGTAAAAATCCGGTCTCAACTCTATAATCCAAAAAATCTGAGATAGGTTGGGGCATCAACCTAGGATGCTCGGCAATATCAGACAAACTGTGCTTGAGAAAAGCTGTTTGAATCCAGAATCCCCATGTCTTTATGGCTGGGGAGTATGTCAAAACCTGTCTGCTCATACTGTCTGCTCACACTGTCTGCTCACAGAGGAGGTAAAGAAATTGGCCAGGAGACGCAAGCGCAAAAGTCGCCGCCGACAAGAAGGACGCAGAATTTTAGAGTGTGTGCCTCAATATAGCATCGAGAGCGGCGAAGATAAACCCGTAACAGCGGCTCGCAAGTTCATCCATGCCGAAGGCATTGCTCCCCCAGCTTTACTGTTGGTCAAGCGTAACGAGCATACCACCGACAGATACTTTTGGGCTGAAAAAGGTTTGTTCGGAGCCCAATACGTAGAAGAGAACCATTTCTTGTTTCCCAGCTTAAAGGTGATGCTGGAAGCAACCGCAGAAAAAATTCCTGCGGTGTCCGCCAGTCGCGCATAGATCGAAATGTTCAGATCAAAACATTGACAGCAATGTTTTTCTGGCTCTTTTAACAAAAGCGCGAGAGTTCTCATTGTCTGGAGAGTGCCAACTGAAATTTACGCGAAAAATCCTTGGGAAGTTAAGGTATAAGGAGCCATCGCAACAGAATAGATCGTCAAGAAAGGGCGATCGGCACAATTGGCACTCTCAGGATAATGGTTTTTTTTGACTCTGCCCAAAAACGCATACAAGCCCGGAATCGAGTCGCGAACCACTCCAAATTTTAGACGAAAATTAAAGCTCCCAGATTCATCTGTAGAATAAATCTAAAATCTAAAATCTCACAATCTAAAATCGTTTGACCGTGCCAGATACATTTAACCCAGCAAATCCAAGACTAAGCCCGAATTAGCTGTGTATGGCAAGACGCGTGAAAGCTGCAAGCTCTCCCGTCAAGGAGGTATCTCTCAAAGCTTTCAACAAGATATTGAAAGCGCCATTTCAATCTCTGTTCACACTTTGAACAGGTTTGTGATGTGTATTATTCGGTTATGTCTACTACAAAACTGCCATATTTAACAGCTTGATGCTTCAACATTTGCTGAAAACGATAATGACTCAAAGTGACCATCGCCCTAGCTGTTTTAATCGCTAGAGCGTTTTTTATTCCCGCCCTACACTACCAGCTTTTACCCAATTATTCAATAAGTTTCTAGAAAATCATTTACTTTGCATCAACAGTCGATCGAACTTTCGGGCCAACTAGAGAACTGCCAGCAGCAATCCTTTTGTCGGCTCGAAGTCGAAGCACGGCATCTAGCATATCAAAAAAACGTTCCGCGCCAAACTTTTAATCTTCCAGGGGTTTCAAATTTAAAGCTTTTTGCATAGTTGCTAGCTCGTCGCGGTGAGCTCTGACAGTAACAAAGCTTTTAGTTGGGCTTTCCGAGTCAGCAACTGATTCGAGTTTTAGAAGGACTTGCTCGGAACGTCCGGCTTTTTTCCAGTAAAATACTCCCGTCAACGGCGACAGCAGTACCAAACCTAGGAAAATTTGACCTTGCTGTGGTACTAGCATTCCCAAAACCAGTCCCAAGCAGAGAGCGCCGCCTGCACTCAACAGGGTTAAAAAGATAGCTAGAAACCAACTCGGCCGCACAAAACCCTCAAAGGTGACTTTATAGTTGGGGGCATCAACGGCTGCAACTCGGTAAGCCCTAGAAGCAAAATACTCTTGTAGCTGGGTTAACAGTAACTCTTGGGCGCTCTCGGAAGCAAGCTTGACTTGTTCGATGCGATCTTTGACTGAGGCCTTGATGAAGAAAAACAAGCCAACAGCCAACAGCAGCGTCATCACAAAGGTTGAAGAAAGAACAGTAGTATCCATCGGTAGAAGTTTGTGTAAGTGAAATTATCTACTATGACTTTACATAAGTTTACAGAAGAAAGCGATCGAGGACTTACGCAGACACTTTTTAACCCAAATTCTCGCCAAGCTTTCTAGCAATGCGTTTTTCTCCCCATCACCCAATTCCCATATCTCCCCATCATCCTTAATTCTCAAGTGACAATGCGTAAGTCCTGACGTAGTGAATCGCTACTCTAATCGCTGTGCGGCGGCGATGCTGGCAAAGCGAAGGCAATCGGACAATTCGCTTTGCTAGTAGCACCGCATCTCAAGGGTTTAGGCATCCGATTTCAACGCCTGCTAACCCGTGTGACCAGTTTCCAAGGCACGGGGACGACGGCCAGACGCGCCGTTTCCCTGACCGATGTACTCGTGCCACAGACGAGCCAGGTCTTGAGCTTGATGCCGCCACTCAGGGAGGATTTGATACATCCGGCGGGGGCGGCCGCGTCCTTCTACTTTTTTCCAGTAACCGGTAATGACGGCTTCATCTTCGAGAAATTTCAAAGCGCTGTAGAGGACGGTATCAGAAAGTCGGTAGATGGGGAATTCCCTTTCTAGTTGTCCGATGAGTTCTGTACCGTAGGAATCTCCGCGCAATAACACCGAGAGAATGTAGCACACTGCCAGTTCCTTGTTTAGATAAACAGGAGGGGGGTCTTGAAAAAATTGATAGATATGTTCAAATTTCATCTGTCTTGTCCGCTGGAAACTCTCGTGATACCGTCAGGTTAACGGGAGAGGAAAGCGGGGCGGGGTGTGCCGCTTCCTAAGGATTAAGTGGGAATGGGGGAAACAGAGGTGCAGTATTTCCCCAGTTGTGTTGATAGCCGGAACTGTTGTGGTGCACTGCGCTAATGTTTGCTTGCGCCAAGGTTGAGGAGCGCTCACATAACTAGGGTAACTTTACTTCCTCTTCCAATCTATCGCAGCTACTATTGCCAAGTGTGCGATCGCACGGAAGAGTTGCACTTATTTCGGGGGTTAGTGTTTTAACTCAAACTCAGAAGTCGCAACCCCCAAACCCTCTGCGTTCCTGGTTTGTGGGCTATGGTTTGTCAGAGTTCGCCGGCTTTTTCGGGCAGAAATTTTGCCTTTAAACCGGACTCAGACCTAACATGGCGCGCAGTGTAAAAGTTAGAAACACAAAAGTCGCTACAATCGAAGTAATCAGGGCGATCGCAGTTGCCGGTCGATCGAGCAGAGGTTTGAGTCGCTCGAACAGGAAAAAAAAGATTCCCAGACACACAGTAATCAAAAAACGAGGGTAGCGAGAGATGTTATTAATGAAATCTTGCATGAGCACCGGTGGGGTAAAGTGTTACAGCTCGATCTTTGACTGGTAACACTTGTGAGCGAGTTAGACAATTTTGGCACAGCCGGAGCTAAATCTGCCGATCGGGCGATCGGTCATTTTTCAAGGGCGATGCTAACATATATAATTCTAACGAAAAGTTTTGTGAGAGCGATCGGGTCTGAGTCTGTTCAATGCCGGAACGCGACCTCCGTTCAACAGTTGACCGCTTGACAGTTGACCGCTTGACAGTTTGAGAGCGACCTCTACCTATAAGTCCGAGGATTGGAGTAATGAATAGTCTGATTTTAATTTCTCCCTCAAAGCGTTCCGGCTTTCAACCAATTCTTTCTGGTAACGAATGAGAGAAGTATTTCTATTCAGTTGTAGTTGTGAGTTGTAGTTGTGATAAATATTATAGGGCTGTTATTTCTACCTAAATGTCTGCCGTCCATTTCTGAAATGGGCTGGAGGCAAAACAAGGTTGATTGGACAATATCAACCTTATTTTCCTAAAAAGTTCACCACTTACTACGAGCCTTTTTTGGGCGGCGGAGCCGTATTTTTTTACTTAGCACAACAGCACCCTTCTGTGCAAGTTGTGTTAACAGATATTAATCCTGAGTTGATTAATGCTTATCGCTGTGTCAGGGATAAAGTTGAGGATCTGATTGAGCTTTTGTTAGAGCACGCTTCAGAGCACAGCAAGGACAATCCAGCCTATTATTACTCGGTGCGATCGCGATCCTACAACACAGATACAGAAAAAGCAGCACGGCTAATCTACCTCAATAAAACTTGTTACAACGGCCTCTACAGAGAAAACTCCAAAGGTGAATTTAATGTTCCCATAGGCAGATACAAAAATCCTAACATTTGTCAACCAGAATTATTGCGATCGGTCTCATCTCTACTCGAGCCAGCTCAAATTGAAGTGAGAAAATTCGATCGAATTTTAGATTTTGCTACAAGCAGCAAAGACTTTGTTTATTTTGACCCGCCTTATTATCCTATCAGTTCTACTAGCGATTTCACAGCTTACAGCCGCGAGAACTTCAAACAAGCCGAACAGATAAAGCTTAGAGATGTTTTTGCAGAACTTGCCCAACGGGGTGTCAAAATTATGCTGTCTAATTCTAACTGCGATTTCATCGATAAAATATACAGCGATGCTGAAGCTTTTAAAATAGCTCATCTCCCTCAGCAAATTGAAATATCAGCGTCTAGGGGAATTAACTCTAAGAGTTCCAAGCGCGGCAAAGTCAAGGAATTATTAATAAGTTCAATTTAACTAAACACCAAAATCCACTCTCTATCTAGTCGAAGTTGAGTTAGTTAGGTGTAGGGTGCGCCGCCACCGAAAATCCCTCAAGAAAAATTGATAATGTAACCGTTCCACACCTGTGATTGCACGGCCTGTGGAAACAAACCCATTTTTGGATAGCAATGCTTTTCGTCGATATCAACCACAAAAAGTTTAGAAACAGTGTCAAAAAATTGGCAAAAAAAAGGAATTATTACCTATTGACTTGTCTGGACTTTAGGTGGTATATTTTAGATAATGGAAGTGGTGAGTCTAATTTTAATTTTGCGACTATTCCCATTATTAAATTGTACTTCCAAAAAACTTCAGAGTCAAGCGGTTAACTCGAAAAAAAAGGGCGATTTTTTTCACTTTAATAAAATTAAAATATTTGAATGCTGGGTTATCGTAAATAAGGGGCTTGCAATTAAATATAACCCCAGTTATCCTAGAAGAGTAGGAACCAAAAAATCTGACATAAGTGGTTGTGACTTCTGTAAGTGGGATGCTAA
>NZ_JAEQDD010000177.1:0-5311 GCF_020737885.1 Microcoleus sp. PH2017_34_RAT_O_A
GTGGATAGGTTTTTATTTTTCACCCTCATTCTCTCCTTAACGGTGGCTCTAGTTCTTCTTGGGCCACCGTTCTCATCTTTAGTTAGTCTAAACTACAGTGATAAAGCCGATAGAACTTTGCAGGCTGCACGAGTTTTATGTGACCAAGGCTTTTTTGAATCGGCCGCTTCCCGCGCTTATTATGTGATGTTTTACATAGTCACTGCATTTTTAGAGTCAGAGAAATTATCTTATTCTCGCCACTCCGCTGTCATCGCCGGTTTCGGTCAAAAATTTGCTCGTTCGGGGCGGGTTCCGGTACAGTTCCATCGCTACCTAATAGATGCCCAAAAAACTCGATTAGAAGCTGATTATAACGCTGATATACAAATCTCGCAAACAGACGCAGTGCAAACAATAGATCGGGCAGAAGAAATGCTCAACTTTGCTTTGGCAAATATTGATTCTATTCCTCCATCCTCTCCTTGATTCAGGAGATAGCCTGCTTTCCACTCCTGCACCCCCCAACTATAGTTGTGAGGCACTCAATCAAGTTTGTGTCTGTTCTCAATCTGTTCTAAATACTGCAATTCGGTGGGTGTAAGAGCAGTTGTTCTTTCTAACAAGTTCAGAATTTCTACTTCAAATGGATCTAAATTTCCTAATTTGTGAAGTCTGTCAGTGCGATCGCAAATTTCTTGAAGCCCCGGTTGATTGTCTAGCGGCACAACAGTGAGAGCCGAGTGTTTGAAGGTGTATAACTGCATGGTAATGGTAGGGATGTGTCGCAGCCACACGGCAGCCGTTTTCTCCCCTACGGACTGAATGCGGCCTAACCTGCCGTTAACATCTTCGCGATCTGGCGCGTACACCTCTACTAGGGAGCCAATTTTGAGCGTCAGGTGGTGAGCGATGGCAGGTTGCTTTTCAGGTTTCACTTTCGGGCACCGCCCCTGTAAAGTTTTGGCAACTTGAGCCGGACGACTGCGAGCATCCGAAGCCAAAGCAAGGACTTCCTTCTTTGTCAACCCCGCAGAACGAGTCAGTATTTTCCACTTCACATCTTCTCCTCCAAGAGAACTGAGGACATCTACAGCTTGAGTAAATTTGGCATCCCGGTAAATTGTCCTGGGAGAAGTTTTGAACTGTTCTCCCAGTTCTCGCGCTGTTTCATCTGTCAAACTGTCATTTTGACAGTTTGCCTCTCGCTTGCCCCCGCGAGATTGCTTGGTCAGTTCGTACCAAGTGCCACGCAGGTAACTAACAGATTCGGATGTCAGGCTGCGCCGCCCCAGTTGATTGGCGATCGTCCAGACCTTGACTGCGTTCCGGCTATCAAAAGATATCTCTACAATTTGGTAGGGGATGCCGTGCGCGGTACAAATATCATATCGGTTGTGGCCGTCGAGGAGAAGCTTTTCCTCCGCCCAAACTACTAATGGGTCGCGACATCCCTCGGACAGAAGGCTGGCTTGCAGGGCGGCTTTTTCGCCCTTACTCAGAGGAGGGATGAGAGATTGGAATTCAGGGTCTATCCGTAGTGGTTTCGCAACGGAGGAGGTGCACCCTCCAACACCCCCTGGTAAAACAATTAATGCTTGTCGTTCCCGATCGTGATCGTCTGCTCCTGATTGCATTTTACGCATTCCTGGCTCGCTTGTTGAGTGCAATTCGCACCCGCACTGACTCCTCTACTCCCCTTGTGGCGAAGCGCGGGCAGAATTTTCCTGTACTCCGCTTGTGGCGAAGCGCGGGCAGAATTTTCCTTGAATAATTCAACGATAACATAGTGAACGTCGAGAATCATCAATAAAATGCGAAAATAATTAAAAAAGGAAATGTGATCGACGCCATGCCACCCAGGAAAGGAATTCACCCCCATCCGAACTCATTAGCCAACCTCAACCGATCTGGTGGGCAATCTCGCTATGAAGAGCCCAAGAAGCAAAGAAATATTCAGGTAACGTCGGTAGGGTGGGAGGGAATTCGCGCGATCGCAATTGAACGGGGATTGAGCCTCAACGAATTGATCGAACAGATTGGCCGGGGTTTGATTCCCCTTGCTGAAACCAAGGAAAACCATTCAAAGTTGAAATACTGATGCTACATTAACGACGATCGGCAAACAGAGTTTACTTTCCCCGAATTCACGATTGTAGGCATATCTGTCGCAGAGTCGCGTGTAAGCTACCAGAAAATTATTGACCTCGTTAATTATTCGCACTTTAGCTAATCGCTGCTGCGAGAATCTGCGACAAGCAATGCGTAATTCCAAGAAAACCACGGCGCAACCGTGGTTTTGAGTTTGAGGTCAATACTGACTGTAAAAATATTAACAATCTTTCAGACAAATATTAACGATTGTGCAAATATTAACTCAATTTTTTCACACTTTCTGAAAAAATAGATATGTCTTTTGGTCGATCGCTAAAACAGTCCCCCTTGGGTTAAAAAGGTAAAAAGCAATTAATTATTTGAGCTTTTAACGGTCGCCAAATAATTAACTGCGATACCAATCATTCATGTTTGATACGAATCATTCATGTGTAAAAATATGGCATTATCCGCAAAAAAATTAGTAGCTAGTATAGACTTCGGAGGCTGTGGGGTGAAGTCAGTAATGAGCTCGTTCAAGAGTGCCAAATTGACTTCAAGCTATATGGAACCCTATGCAGTATCAGTGCCACATTCCAGCGCTGCCGAGTTGCAGGTATCCCTGAAGCTATCCGACCCCGAAAACTGCTGCTGGGTTGGCTGGAACGGTCAGTACGTGGCACTGGGATACTTGGCCGGAACGCACTTTTTGGGAAAGGAACGATTGGCAGAAGCAAAGGTTGCTACGGCAGTTTACAAAGTTTTGGGGATGCTGTGGGTGGCTTCTGAGAGGTTGCAGTTGGGTTCTCAGTTTGATGCTTCTCTGTCACTGCTGCTTCCAGCTAACGAAATGCACTCGAAATTAGCGCTAGCCGAAAGGATAAAAGAAGTAGCTAAGAACTTTGTGGCACCGACAGGAGAAATTCAAGTAAACGTTAGTACAGTACGCTGTTTGCCAGAAGGTGCGGGGATATTTTACTTGCTAGCAGCTCGTATGCCAAATGAGTTGAGAAAGTCGGACATTGCAATAGCGATGTTGGGGTATCGAAACGCATCAATATTGGTATCAAGGCGGGGAACTTTAGAATTAATTTCTACTTCAAATTTGGGATTTCACGCACTGATTAGAGAGGTTTCTAAGCGAACCAATAACACGTATCCCGAAGAACTGGTTTCAGTGGTAGCTGCTGGGGGATGGGCCGGTAACAAGCTGAGTTTTGAACTGTCAGCAGCGGTTAAGGAAGCGCAACCGCTTTACTTCGGGGTGCTGGAAAATTGGCTGAAAAATTCGATACCCAAAAGCTGTAAGCAACTCGTATTTTGTGGCGGAACAGCCGATTATTTAAAGTTGAAATTAGAGGAGACTTTTGTCACAAATTTTAAGCTGATTTGGCACGCAGGCGAAAGTTTGCCTCATTCTTTAGATGGTTTTGAGTTGGGTAACAGGCTGCTGGATGCTTACGGTGTTTACTTAGCAGAAACCGCTGTCGCAGGAGAGTTATCAGTTAACCGTTAAATTATTGACAGTCTAGGAGGCATTGAGATGTTAATTATGTCATTCACGTTTGGTTTCCTTTCACTGCGTTATGTAAGTAAACTCCGAATCTCAAATCCTAGTGGGACTTAGACAAAAACCGAGGTAAAAATGGCTTCAAACTTAGATGGAGAAACACTTTTCGCTTAATTAGATATAAATCTTGTATTGAAAAGGGTTTCAGCCGTTTTGAGGTTAAGTAACCACAAAAAATTAATTACATAAAGACTCCTTACTAGGTAAAGGTTTTAGTCAAAATATTGTGTAATTAATTCTGTTTAACTACTTATCGACCGTTTTGAGGTCATCGACTTTTTGGATTTATATTGTTTCCGGTTGTATCGGAATGATTTAACTTTCTAGGACACAGAGAACGCAGAGGAGAACCCAGAGAGATGAATAATTTTTATGAATTGCAGATTTGATACCCAGAATGGTTTTCAGCCACTTCAAAGGCTAGAAAATGTCTAAATCTCACTAGCAAAAGTGTCGAGAGTGCGTAAGTCCTAATTGATTTATAGCAAGGAGCAAAAACCGTGGATAACATTGAGAAAAATCAGGAAATAGAGCAAAGATTAACCCGTAGTTCAACTACAGTATACACTCAAATAACCGTGAAACTGAGAGGTTTAGAAGGCACATCCGACCGTGAGATTTTGGAGTTATTCTCTGGCGTTGACGAAAAGGAGATTGCAGAAATTTATGTTTGGCCGGCATTGAGATTAATGTGGAAACTGCGTGCCAAGGAAGTTGCAGGTTGTCGGGATGATAGAAAATTAAAAGAGTGTGCTGAGTGGATGCGGCGAGAACTCAGGGAGGTGGACAGTCTTGCTAGTTCGTATTTAGAAGAAGCACCCCTCACCTCAATTAGTGCGGGCGATTATAAACAATTAGTTTTGTCGTGTTTTGAGGTTTTAAAAAGAATGTCTGGTTCCGGTAGTTCTGTTGCGACGGCAGATATTTCAGTAGGGCAAAGATATGCAGAAGAGTCTTTATCAGAGAATCAGATGTCGGAAGAAGAAGCTCGGATTATGGCGTTGAAGTCGCTCCAAAATCTGAGCGATAGCTTTTAAAAGGTTGAAGTTAACAGCGATTTGAGCAAGCAGTTTCTTACATTCAATCAAGAAGTCGTTCCCAAACCTGAGCGATAGCTTTAAAAAGGTTGAAAGTTAACAGCGATTTCAGCAATCAGTTTCTTGCATTCAATCAAAAAGTCGCTCCAAAATCTGAGCGATAGCTTTTAAAAGGTTGGAGTTAACAGCGATTTCAGCAATCAGTTTCTTGCATTCAATCAAGAAGTCGTTCCCAAACCTGAGCGATAGCTTTAAAAAGGTTGAAAGTTAACAGCGATTTCAGCAATCAGTTTCTTGCATTCAATCAAGAAGTCGCTCCAAAATCTGAGCGGTAGCTTTTAAAACGTTCGAGTTAACAGCGATTTTAGCAATAAATTTCTTACATTCAATCGAGAAGTGGCTCCAAAATCTGAGCGATAACTTTAAAAAGGTTGAAAGTTAACAGCGAAGCAACCAGTTTCTGATATTAAATTAAAAAGATGGCTAGAAAGAAACAAGAATTAGGAGATGCTATGGACGCAGAGAATGGAACCCAGGGGGAACGCATCTTATTGAACACTCTTCGCTAGTGGTGAGTATATTTTGAGATAAATTCACCATTCTTAGAAGCTATAGATACGCTTTGTAATGA
>NZ_JAEQDD010000178.1:0-5202 GCF_020737885.1 Microcoleus sp. PH2017_34_RAT_O_A
ATTCTAATAATAATTTTTTGTACGGCACTATACTTGATTTACTTTTTTATACATCATACTTAGTGTACCACTTGTTCGACCTTAAGTAAACCGTATTGCTTTATAAATCCCAAGGAAGGTACTCGGAAGCGGAATCGCTGTATTTTGATGCAGCGGAAATTATTCGCACCAAATTGCCAGAAAATCATCCTAAAGTTCTCATGTGTTGGAAAAATTATGTTGGATTGTGTCGGGAAGGCATCAGCAAAGGAGATTTGACATATGAGAAATTGCAAGAACATCCTTTCGGGGAACAGTTATTAGCAGAACTTCAGGAATAACAGAAAATTGTATCACTTCCGGTAGTATCGGAATGATATCATAGCGATTGCGATTGCTTCGCTAAGAGCTCGCAATGACATACTTATGTATTTTCCCACTCATCTACTTACGGACTGTAACGAAGTATTCTGATGAAAATCTGCTTTCTGGACTCTTGCGTAAGTGCAGGTTAAGATGGTGGAGATATCAGTAGGAATTAATGCCAAATTGCTATGTTAGTCAAGTCGCTGTCAATTAAACCCCTCTCCAGATTATTAATGGTTTGTGTTTTTGCGATCGCCCTTCTCCTCCTGGGCCCCCATCCAGCCAAAGCCGAATCGCGAGAACAAGCCGTCGATCGATTGACAGACTTCCTATTCTACAGGGTAAATCCTCAACTAAACAATCGCAAACTCCAAACGGACGATCGCGAATATAGCAATCAATGGCGGAGATTGCGCGAGGCGATCGATCCGCGAGTCAAATCCGTCCAAGAAGTCTGCTTTAGGCCCGCCCCAGAAGAGACAGGATGGGAATTCACCACAATTAACGGCGAAACTTACGAGCAGACATACGATCGCCTCGCAGATACAATTTTTTACAGCCGCCATCCTCAACGGACTGGACAGCCAATTCCTACAAACGATAAAATTGGCATCAGCGAATGGTCAGCAATTCGACGCGAGATGTTTCTTTCTAATTGTGGACTATAAGACTGGAGCGCATCACTATGCTAATTAAATCGCGATCGATCGAGTCAATCTCGAAGTTTTCCGCAGTGTGTATGTTAACTTTTGCCATGTTTCTCGGCCCAAATCTAGACTGTGCTACAGCGCGGGATTTAGAATCACGAACTCAAGCCGTGGATAATCTTACGGATTGGTTTTTCTACAAGGTTAATCCTCAATTAGGCGATCGCAAATTGCGATCGGACGATTCTCCTGTCTACATCCGCGAATGGAATGCGATTCGCCGTACAGTCGATCGCGAAATGATTGCTACACCAGGAGATTGCGCCGGTGATGCTTTCTGGGACTTCGACTATCGTTCTCACGGGCGATCGCTTGTTAGCGGAGCCCTCGAAGAGGATCGCATTGCAGATACAATTTGGACTATCCGCGATCCATCGGGTGACAAAACTCGCGCAGATGTTTCTAAACAACAATGGAAGAAGCTGAGACAATCAATATTTAGAGAGCATTTTTGCTATTAATGTGCAACATTTGTCAGCAGAAATTCAGCAAAAAATAAAAATATAGCTCTCAGTTACAAATATTGTTAAAATATAGAATATGCACCCTAGGTTGTATATTTTTCTATCAAAAGTCAACGAAAACAGGGGTGCATCTGGTTTTGGAAGAGGGCGAAGCATGACCGCCTATAAGTTATTAGTTATAATCCCATATTGATTGCGGTCATGTTTCGCCCCTACGGATATATTCGCCTTGCGCCAGATGCACCCGAAAACAGAAAACATTCTATAGAAAAATAAAAAAATAAAAAAATGGGCAGAGTTACCGCAACAATAACCGTGACCAATCACATTGATGAAATCCTGGGAGAAAGAGGGTTCATCCCCCCAGAGCAAATACGCTCTATCACCATCGATAACGTCTTAGTCGATACAGGAGCAACTCGACTCTGTTTGCCAGCAGATATTATCAGTCAGTTAGGTTTAACCCTAGTTGGTGAAATCCAAGGAAATACAGCAATAGGAGCCAGACAATTTCGTCTGTTCAAAGATGTCAGTATTGCCGTGGCTGGCCGGGAAGGCAGATATGATTGTGTAGAAATTCCCGCAGGAGAAGAACCTTTACTAGGCTTAATTCCCCTCGAAGATTTGGGTTTAGAACCGGACTTGAGAAATCAGCGGTTGATTGTTTTGCCGGCAGAGGGAATGCAAAGCTATATTCGAGTGTAGCTTTCACAGGAATTATACCAATTTAAAACATCCTTGCTACAATAATTGATGTTGAGTTTGTTTTATAAAATATTGTCTATGGTGCGTCGCTCGATAGATTTTTTGCCTCTTTTTGGATACTATCGAGGACGACACACCCTACCAATATCGTTGGTGCGTCGCTCGATAGATTGTTCGCCGGTTTTTGGATACTATCGAGGAATCCACACCCTACCAATATCGTTGCATTGGGAGCATCTCATTTTTATAAAAAGCATTTTTTTCTTATAGTGCGAGCGTCCCCACTCGCGTATCGTATAATACGTGAGCGGGGACAGCACTATTAAATGCAAAACTGAGATGCACCCGTTGCATTGATTTCTCATTCTTGGTATTAGCTATGGATATCCGTACTGAAAAGCCAGAAGATTTAGCAACTGTTCGCAATGTCAATATTGTGGCATTCGGGCGAGAAAATGAGGCAAACTTAGTCGATCGCCTGCGGGGAATTGCATCTACATTTTCCTTGGTTGCGGTACAATCGGATCGAGTAGTCGGACACATTTTCTTCAGTCCGGTTGTCATCGCCGGAAAATGTTCTAGCACTTTGTCAATTCTGGGTTTGGCGCCAGTCGCAGTTTTACCAAACTATCAGCGGCAAGGTATCGGATCGCTGCTGATCCGCGAGGGTTTAAATCAGTGCGCCCGATCGCACTTTCAGGCAGTGGTTGTGCTGGGATCTCCTGATTTCTATTCGCGTTTCGGGTTCGTTCCTGCTAGTAGCAAGATGTTGCGATGCGAATATGATGTACCTGATGAAGCTTTTATGGTGTTGGAGTTAGAAAGAGGTGCTTTGCAGGATTGCAGCGGAACGGTGAAATATCGATCGGAGTTTAGTCTGTGCGAGTAGCCAATAATACCACTTGCCTAGGTCTTAAAATTTATTTAAACGCTGCCTTTTCCCCTCTCCACCTTTGAACCGTGCAGCACAAAAGCCGGAGTCAGAGCAGATTTGCCCTTCAAAGAAACAGCTCCCAAAGCCTCGCAATCGAAGTTTAGCCCGATCGACTCAAACACCCTTTCGCCAATCAAAATTTCATTTTCCCCCGCCTTGCTCATCAGCCTAGCAGCCGTATTCACCGTATCGCCGAGGATATTAAACTCCCTGCGCCCTCGCGGTTCCCCAACCTCAGCAGCAAACACAGGGCCCCGAGACAGCCCAATTTGACAGCTTACTTTCACATTTTCACCGCCGATAACGATCGGAGGTAAACTGGCAATTAGATCCCGAATTGCGATCGCCGCACTCGCCGCGCGACGTGGATCGTCGGTATGAACGTCCGGTACACCAAAATAAATCAATATATCCGAACCGTCTAAATGCGCCGTTACTTTTTGCAAGACGCCCCCTTTCGCGGACACCACAGCATCAATTAGCGCAAACACGCGAGAACAGCCCAATACCAGATTAGCTTCCTCCGCTGGCGTTGCTTTGTCCACCAACTCCGGTAAACCGATCAAGTTGACAAACATCACCGTCGGTTCGGGAAAATCCGGCGGGATTTTCCGCCTGTCGGCATTTTCAACCAGCAGTCTCAAGATGGTTTTGGGAATATAACTAGCAAGGGGTTCAACCCGCTTCACAGCTTCCTCAATTTCGCTCACCAAACCCGATACCGTGCGATCGAGCAATATCGAACTTGGCATCCGCCGCCCAGTCAAAGTAATATCGTACTCTCCGAGTAGATCGTCCGTGAAATCATCTGCCACCAACAAATAACCGGGCTTCCACGATTCAAAACGAAATTGCTCCCCCAAAGACGAACTAGCAGTTTCAGTCAAACACACCCGCCCCACAGTCCCAGAACCCTCAGCCTGCTTGGCTTGCTGGACTGAATGCCCCAGCAGTACGTGAGCCATCCGCAGCGGTGTACCGATATCAGCACTAATATAGCGACCGCAATGGATACCCACCCGCATCCTCAAAGACAAAACACCCCGTGCCGTTTCGATATTGGCAAATTTAGCCATCGCCCGCTGCATCCGCAAACCCGCCCGCACCGCCCTAGCTGTATCCTCCTCTTGGTCAATCCCTCCCAGAAACTGCACCAGCAGCGCATCTCCTGTAAACTCCAGCAAATCCCCCCCCGACTTGCTGACGATTTCAATCATTGAGGCAAAATAGTCGTTAATCACCCCCAACAGCGTTTCAGCGCCCTTGCGCCCCTGGGCTGTGTTTGCTTCCAACAGCGACGTAAACCCAGCTAAATCTGTGAATAGCAAAGTGCCTGTTTGCCATTGGTAGCGAACCTCCCCAGGGTTGGCCGGAGATTCGGACACGGGCCTGGGCACGTAGTCGTGGAGGATGTAGCGGAGACTCCGCAGGTGCTCGAAAACCCCCATTAACGTCGCCGGCGATGGATCTACCCACGCACCAGCGTAGAGTTCAGACGAAAGGAGAGCTCGCAGTCGCAGTTCGATCGCAGCCAAGGGAGGATTGTAAGTTAATGTATTAATTTCCACCTAGTCTATTCTTAAAAAATAAGGTAAGTTCGATCGATCTCAAGCCAAAACCAATAGCTAGACCTATACCATTATCATAAGTTTCCCGTGACCCGATACCAGCCCAACTCAGAACACCGGATAGAAATTTCCCAAAGTCACAGCTTGATCGCTCCCGATTTGATCCGAGTTGCTCGATCGGCCTATGGTATGTATTTGAAAGTGCATTCCGAGCAGATGCAGCGTCCTGCCGGTGTAGTTGTCAGTCAAGGAAGCGATCGAGGTCAGCTAATTTTTGCTTCGCATCCCGTTTTGTTGCCCGGTGAACGTTTTGTTACTTTTGACGAAATTGAATCTCAAATGTATTAGGCAGTTGATAGTTGATAGTTGACAGTTGACAGTTGGTAATTGGTAATTGGTAATTGGTAATTGGTAATTGGTAATTGGTAATTGGTAATTGGTAATTGGTAATTGGTAATTGGTAATTGGTAATTGGTAAT
>NZ_JAEQDD010000179.1:0-5139 GCF_020737885.1 Microcoleus sp. PH2017_34_RAT_O_A
ACCCAGATAAATCGTCTGCCCAATCTTCACAAATGGTTTGTGGAAATTTTCGCTAAACCCACATAGCTATTGGATCATTCTTTTTGTGGAGGCCTCTTACTGGTTACAATTGGCTTGCTTAGACTGATTTACCTCGGTTTTTCGGTTCTCCATTTTGGTCGGAAAAAACAGAAATTTCGATACCCCTAAGTATTCCGTAACTGAGATCGTAAAAAACGGTGCAATGCGGAGTAAGTAAAGACGCGCAAGTTTTGTGTCCATGCCCCCCTGTAGTATTGGTCTGTATCTGGGTTTTGGGCAAGGTTGGCTTCCTATTCAATGCAAATTTTGACAGTCTAAAAACCCCTGTAATCCTTATCCTGTATGAATTTTGGATAAATAGACAAAAAATGGTATAAGTGTAACGTTAATAGACAAAAGTATAACGTTCGCAGACAAAAATGAGATAAAAGTGTACCAAAATGGACGAACTGCGAACGAATATTATCACGTCAAGTTTGGTGTAGTTTTAGTATTGGTAAATCTAGTTTGGTTGCAGTTTGGTAGTGCTTGATTGCAGTAAAATGTAATTTGGTTGCTGTTATGAATCGGTATCATTAAGCACATTTTTTTGTAAAAGTTTTGCACATTGTCGAGCGAGAAACCGTAGTTTTTCAAGCCGGGACGATTAACTAAATAAAATATTACCTATTCAATACGACTCTTAATACCCCGATTGAAGCAGGGCCTCGTCGAGCAAATCTGTTAGTTTGAGTGTAAGAGCCCACTGGTTCATATAGCCGATATCGAGCCCCAGTTGCACTTTCAAAACTCCCAACACGTCTCTCCACTGTTTTTGGGAACCGCCAGGAGTTAGTTTGTACCAACTGAGTTTTTGCAGGACGATATCTTCGGGCGAGTAGATGTAGATTCCCTCCTCTTCTAAGATGTTAACAGGGTAAAGCTGGCGTCGGTTCATCACCGAAGTGGAAAAAGGGTCATCGCTGCTCATTACAAAAATATCTGCTTTTTCCATAGATGGCAAATAGATGACATTGAAAGATGATTCGCGGGGCGATATTCTTGACTTAGCAATTGCTTCATTCACAGCCGACTCGCTGATATAAAACTCGCCTGACATGGCATCAATTAATCTCTGTGCTGTTCCCGTTTCCAGGTCAATTACTAAGTCCAAATCTTGCGTAGACCTGTTTTCTCCCAGCAGCGAACTCGCCACCGAACCGCCAATCACATAAGGAATATTCAGCGGTAACAAAATGTCGGCTATTTTTCGCGCTAATGCGATCGGATCTGCAATCACTAACTCACCCCAATTATTGCTGTTTGATAAAACTTTTATCCACTCAGTACCTAAGCACCTTTTAATAAATTCTTGTCGAACTTTTGCCTCAGTAGCATTAGGATACTGACTCTCTATTCCCAATATTGCCAGCCTTCGCACCGATTGAGTGAAAGCGCAAGTCCGCTGTAATTTTTGTTGGGGCGTTAACTGCCGCAATAGCTGAAACATCAGCACGTCAGCCTCAATACTGGTATCGATAGATTGTGGATTGTATCCCGACTTAACTGTGACTGCTGGCATTAACGGCATGATACAATGGAGATCGAGGGCCTAGATTCCACAATTGTATTACAGAATCAAAGTTTTTCAGGCGGATTGAAAAAGTTGATGTCTTTTTTTAATTATTATGAAAAATTGAACCAGTAAAAACACTTGCTATAATGATATCCAGAGCAAAGGCAATAGTTGCTAGAGTCAATAACCAGATAGTTGCTAGAGTCAATAACCAGATAGCCAGATTTAGACGTTTAGCTTTCTTGATTGCAGCTTCCTCAAATAATTCTATAGCTTCAACCCAAGTATTTGTAATGTAAGCTCTGTATCTTTCATTGGACTCATTGTACCAATAATCAGTCATTAACTCTCTGGGTTTAACAATAGTACCGATAGGGTTAGATGTTAGTCCTGTAGCAATTACAAAAATAGATGCAGCAGAGAATCCACATACGATTACTTTGAGAATCAAACAAGTAAGACACCCTGTGTTTATGCTTGGTAAATCCGCAGCAAACCTTAGTAGCAATCCCCCGAAACCCAAAAATGTTCCCAGCCTCCCATTTAGGTGGTCTAAAGCTTCATTTCGAGCTTTGTAAACTGATTCTGTATACTCGTAAGCCACGCTAATATTTGTAGAACCCGTTGCAGCTTCTATAATGGATTGAGTGTTGTTATCTTCCATAAATATGTCTAATCCCAATAACCCAGAGAAACCATCTACTCCCGATCCTTCACAACCTCCCATCCCTCAAAAAGCAAAAGGTTTTACCGGACCTGCCAACCAAACACCTCCTGCCACACCAAGTGAGGGAACAGTGGCCAGATTCGACGGCGGTTACAAAAACATTGTAACGTTTAATCAGCAACCGAAAAATTCCGACTAAGATTTTTTTCACACTACTGTTCTTGGGGGAACAGAGTTTGATAGCTCTCTTCCCCAACTCATCCAAAATCCGCTCCTTTCCCCTGTTTAATTGACCTGATTCTATTTCCACACGATTACAAAGATGAGCTTGTGCGTTAATCCTCACTGCCCCAATCCGAAAAATGCCGCCGATAATGTATTGCGCTGCTCTAGCTGTGGTTCTAATTTGTTGCTAGAAGGGCGCTATCGTGCCACCAGCCTACTGGGAGAAGGTGGCTTTGGCAAAACTTACGAGGTTAGCGATCGCGGGCGACCTCCGAAAGTTTTAAAAGTTTTGATTAAAAACACCCCCAAGGCTGTGGAGCTATTCAAGCGAGAAGCCGAAGTTCTATGCCGCCTCAATATTTTAGGAATTCCCAAAGGTGAAGAATATTTTACCTTTATTCCCGGTAATAGTCAGGAGCCGGCGCATTGCTTCGTAATGCAAAAAATTGAAGGCGAAAATTTGCAAGATTGGATGTCCCAGCGGGACGATCGACCGATCGGCGAAAAGAAAGCCCGTCTTTGGTTGGAGGAGTTAGTTTATATCCTCAGCGACCTCCACCAGAATCAGTTATTTCACCGGGATATCAAGCCGTCCAACATCATGCTTTCTCAGGACGGATTGCTGGTATTAGTAGATTTTGGCACCGTGCGGGAAATCACCCACACTTACGAAGGGAAACACGCAGCCAAGCAAATTACGACTATTCATACCCCCGGCTACGCTCCCTTGGAGCAATTCTGCGGCCAAGCTTCCCCGCAATCTGATTTCTTTGCCTTGGGCCGTACTTTTGTTTATTTGCTAACCGGAAAGCATCCTAATGAATTCAACAATCCCTACGAGCATGACCTTTACACTGACGAATTAGAGACTTGGCGCGATGAAGCACCCCATATTTCGCCCGTATTTGCAGATTTTATCGACCAACTCATGGCGCGGCCCCTTCAGAATCGCTTTGCGGATACTAAGGCAATTTTGCAACGGCTCCAAGAAGTTGACGAAATTTTGCATCCTCGCGTATCAATTACGCTAGAAAGGTATCGATTGCAAAAAAAGTTGCAAAAAATGCAGAGGGATGAAGAACTTTTGTCTGATATTCGCCAGTTATCTCAACACTACTTTGAGAGATTTTCCAATGTACAGCCTGCATTGAAAAATTCACTAGATTGGCAACAAATTGCCTTATATTGCACGTTGGGCGATTTATCATCTGGACATTCACAACCTGTACGTTGCGTGGCTATTAGTCCAGACGGGCAGTTCCTTGTTAGTGGTTGCGACGGTGGAGTTGTCAAAGTTTGGAACTTGATTGAGGAAGAAGAACTTTATACACTTAAAGGTCACTCAGCAAGCGTAATTTCTGTAGCTATTAGCCCAGACGGCGAAACTTTGGCGAGTGCTAGTGCCGATCAAACCATTAGATTGTGGAACCTCAAAACCGGGCAAGAAATTCAAGCTTTCTTAGGGCATTCAAAGCCTATAACTTGCGTCGCTTTTCATCCAAAAAAAAATTCAGTTTTATTTAGTGGCAGCCTCGATACAACTGTCAGCGTTTGGAATCTTGAAACCGCTCAAATAACGCATACCTACGCCAGACATACTGGCGGTGTTACTTGCCTAGCCGTTCACCCCAACGGGAAAATTCTAGCCAGCGGCAGCCACGATTGTACTATCATCGTTTGGAGTAACTACACCCTCGTCGGTCATTCTGCTCCTGTGGTATGCGTAGCAATTAGCCCAGATGGACAAACTCTCGTTAGCGGCAGTCAAGACAAAGAGATTAAAGTCTGGAACCTGAACAACGGTGAGCTGCTTCGTACTTTGACCGGACATTCCGCCCCTGTCTGGTCTTTAGTAATGAGTCCAGACGGGCAGACTCTCGTTAGCGGTAGCGAGGATACAACCATCAAAGTTTGGAACTTAGAAACTGGGGAGGAAATTAAAACCCTCGCTCACAACTTGGCATCTGTTACCTCTTTAGCTATTAGTTTTGATGGTCAACTTTTAGCTAGCGGTAGTGAGGACTTTAGCATAAAACTGTGGAAATAGCGCCCTAATTTAATAACTAAAATCCATATACCCTGATTGAAGTAGCGCATTCCTCGTCAAGCAAATCAGTTATATATTGTTGCGAATAATGATATTGTCTATCGCTGTATTATGCAGCAGCCCGTGTACAAACTTCTTCAAGTATAAGAAATAATTCATCTACTTGAGCCGAGGTAAATAATCCGTCTGGCCCCTGTGGTGTAATATCGGTAAATGGGGATTCATAGAGGATTGCTGCATCCATTGCGCCATGTGCGGTTAGGTAATCCACAATCATATTCACAAATTCAATCTGATTGGAGTTAAGGTTTTTACCAGATATAAACTTAGCTAGTTCCTGCTTGGCTACCTCACGATCTAGTCCTACTAAAGAGCGGACGAACAAGCCTAACCCATGCGACTCTTCCTTGGCACGAACAATATCCTCCTCAACCCCTAACTTGTTTTCCAGCAGGATATTTTCTAGTTCAGATAGATCGGATGGAGTGAGTTGTTTGTTAGTTCGTAGTTTGAAAATGACTAGATTATCTAGGGCTTGCTGAATAATTGATTGCCAACCAAGAGCAGGAGCGATCAATATATTCAAGCTTGGTTAAAGATAAGTTTTTTCTGTATCGAGTCGCC
>NZ_JAEQDD010000180.1:0-1897 GCF_020737885.1 Microcoleus sp. PH2017_34_RAT_O_A
TTCTTCCTTCTTCCTTCTTCCTTCTTCCTTCTTCCTTCTTCCTTCTTCCTTCTTCCTTCTTCCTTCTTCCTTCTTCCTTCTTCCTTCTTCCTTCTTCTTATGACTATTCAAAAATTTGTTGTCACCGCCGACCAAATGCGGCAAATAGAAAACAGAATCTTTGCGGCTGGAATGCCCGTAGCAGCTTTAATGGAAAAAGTTGCACTCCTGATTTCTAGACGCATTCAGGTGCTTTTGAGGGAAGAGGGAAGTTCGGCAACGGATTTTGAAACGGATGAAACGGATGTAACGTATAGAAGGAAAAGCGGTGAAGGGCTAAAGATTGTTAATTCTCAATTCCCAGCTATTGGGGTGTTAGTTGGGCCGGGACATAACGGCGGCGATGCTTTGGTTGTGGCCCGCGAATTGCACTTTAAAGGATTCCCAGTAGTTATTTACTGCCCATTTTCTAAACTCAAAGAACTTACCAAAAGTCACGCTGATTATGCGCGTTCTTTAAATATTCCATTTGTTGAGAACATCGAACCGCTGAAAAACTGCGACTTTCTCGTAGATGGTTTATTTGGTTTTGGGTTAGAACGAGAAATCACTAACCCCACAGCCGCCGCGATTGATGAAATCAATAATTTAAACATCCCGATTTTTAGTATAGACATTCCGTCGGGAATCAATACAGATACTGGGGCTGTATTGGGTACGGCAATCCGGGCAAAACATACATTATGTTTGGGATTGTGGAAAATGGCTTTTCTACAAGACAAAGCTTTAGAATATATTGGTAAGTCAGAATTAATTGATTTTGATATTCCCGTTGCAGATATTGCAGCGATATTGGGCAATTTTCCAGCAATACAACGCATTACTAAAGCATCGGCAATTCAGCATTTACCATTACCCCGATCGCCAATTTCGCACAAATACACCAACGGTCACTTACTAATTATTGCAGGTTCGGCCCGTTACAGCGGAGCCGCAATTTTAGCCGCATTGGGAGCAAGAGCCAGCGGAGTCGGAATGCTGTCAATTGCCGTCCCTGAGTCGATTAAACCGATGTTGAGCAGTCATTTACCAGAGGCATTAGTTATAGGATGTCCCGAAACCCCAAACGGTGGCATTAAGGAGTTGCCGGTAGCAATTGATTTGGGTAGCTACGATGCGATCGCCACAGGGCCAGGTCTGACATTGGAAGCCGCGATCGCTGTAGAATCTGTACTGGAGTGCGATCGACCTCTGGTTTTAGATGCCGACGGTTTAAATATCCTCGGTCAACTCGGCACAGTTCCCATTTTGTCGGAACGCCGAGCAGTGACAATTATCACCCCTCACCCGGGCGAATTTAAGCGTTTGTTTCCCGAATTAGCCGGCCTCAGCGGCGATCGAATTGCCGCAACTCAAGCAGCGGCAGAGCTTTGCGGTGCAACAGTATTGCTCAAAGGAGCCAGAGTTTGCATAAGTTGGAAGGAGGATGACGGCGATTCCCTAGGGGATAGCTACGCTTCACGTACCCTTACCTATCTCAATCCCGAAAGCACCCCAGCCCTCGCCAGAGGCGGCAGCGGCGACGTTCTCACCGGCTTGTTAGGGGGATTGTTAGCAAGTGCGATCGCCCGTAAATCCCCCCCCCAAGAAGTGGCAGTAACAGCAGCGTGGTGGCACGCTCAAGCCGGAATCGCCGCAGCCAAAGAACGGACAGAATTAGGTGTAGATGCCTTTACTTTGACACAGTATTTAATTCCTACCTTGCGAGAATTACAGTGAGGGCGATCGGGCGATCGCTGTAATGCTCGCCCATTAGTGCGATCGTTCGGACTTCTGTCCTCGGATTTGGATAAGGACAGAAGTCATCACTACAAACCTCTTGATTTGGTTTGATCGTTCGGACTTCTGTCCTCGGATT
>NZ_JAEQDD010000180.1:1939-7034 GCF_020737885.1 Microcoleus sp. PH2017_34_RAT_O_A
TCACTACAAACCTCTTGATTTGGTTTGATCGTTCGGACTTCTGTCCTCGGATTTGGATAAGGACAGAAGTCATCACTACAAACCTCTTGATTTGGTTTGTCACTCAAATGAGTGACACTCAAATGAGTGACACTCGAAAAAGTGACTGTGAAGCCATCAATCGCACCAGTTATACCTGAAATATCAAAGAGCACAACTTAAATATTGAAAGGAGCACATTATGTACACCGAAGAAAAAAGCACGAACAATGAAACAATGGCGATCGCCGCCGATACTACAGCTCAATCAAATTTTGCAGTTGGTCTAACAACAGGACTCAACAAACCCACTTTACAAATCGGTTCCACAGGTCAAGCAGTCAAAGAACTAGAAACTCTCCTAGCTCATTGGGGATATTATTTCGGCCCGATTGACGGTATCTTCGGCGTCCAAGTTCAAAAAGCAGTCAAAGGCTATCAACACCGCGTCTTCTTAATGGAAGATGGGATAGTCGGTTCTATAACTTGGCAAGCACTATACTCTGGTGCACCTGTGAATATGCCGACACTGATGAATGGCAGTTCTGGTAATGCTGTGAAAATTGTTCAAAATGTCCTGAAATTAAATGGATACTATTTCGGCTTTATTGACGGATTTTTTGGCCCGATGACAGATGTAGCAGTCCGCCATTTCCAACTCAGCAAGGGTTTAGTACAAGATGGAATTGTCGGCTACAGAACTTGGCACGCTCTTAGCAAGTTACCCCACTAAGTTGCGTTGGGTGCCCACAAACACCTTACCAGTTAGTTTGTAGTGAGGACTTCAGTCCTCATAAAAATCTGAGCACTTATATTCCTCACTACAAATACACTTAGCTAACTCAAATGAGTGACACTCAAAAAAGTGACTGTGCAGCCACAAATCTCACCAGTTATACCTGAAATATCAAAGACCACAACTTAAATCTTCAAAGGAATCACATTATGTACACCGAAGAAAGAACCACGAATAATGAAACTGTAGCTATCGTCGCCGATGCTACTCCTCAATCAAATGTTGCAGTTGCTGCAACCGCCGCACTGAACAAACCTACTTTACAAATAGGTTCCACAGGTCAAGCTGTCAAGGAACTACAACAGCTTCTCTATCATTGGGGATATTATTCTGGCCCGATGGACGGTATCTTCGGCGCCCAAGTTCAAAAAGCAGTCAAAGGCTATCAACACCGCGTCTTTTTAACTGAAGATGGGATGGTTGGTTCTATAACTTGGCAAGCACTGTATTCTGGTGCACCTGTGAATATGCCCATCTTGATGAATGGCAGTTCTGGTAATGCTGTGAAAATTGTTCAAAATGTCTTGAAAATCAATGGATACTATTTCGGTGCAATTGATGGATATTTTGGGACGATGACAGATGTCGCAGTGCGCCAGTTCCAAATCAGCAAGAATATACCACAAGATGGAATTGTCGGTGCTAAAACCTGGTACGGACTCAGCAAGTTACCCCACTAATCATCGGTTTAATTATTGATAGAATTTACGCAAAACCTCTATATGTAAAGTGTACAGTGTACTTTACATATAGAGGTTTTCGGACGGAAATTTATTATAAGAAACACAAGATTCAACTCCTCATTACAAAGACTTTTGACTTTGCAATTCCTCAGTAAACCGTATTGCTTTATATATATGAAAGAGCGCTGAAGCGCAACTACATACCAGGGTACGTAGTTGCGCTTCAGCGCTCTTTCTTTATAGATATATACGGTTAAATCTCGAACAATCTGACTTGCAAAAAATGCCTGTATTGCCTATAAAATCAGAAACAGTTCTGTGGAGTTTTTCCATGCCTCGATCTAATATTTTTCTCGCCTTCTTGTCAAGGAGGTTGAGCAATTACCAAAAAGAATTGGTTTAAAGCCCTTGCGCCCGATCGGGAGAAATTAAAATCAGACTATTCATTACTCTAATCCTCTTCCTTCTAGGTAGAGGTCGTTGTCATACCAATTTACTATGAAGCTGCATAGAACATAGACAAGCTGAAAACAAAGCCAGGTTTCGATTTTGTTACCCTGCGATTATATGCAACTTTATGTAAATTTGGTATCAACTGTCAACTGTCAACTGTCAACTGTCAACTGTCAACTGAACATTAATCATCCCTCCCAGAACGCGGACGAATGCGATTCAACTGATTAATTGCCCAGCGAGCTGTTTCCTGAACTTCTGCATCTGGATCGTCCGTCGCGCGGTGCAACAAGTGACTGATTTGATTCACCAATTCGTAAATCCGTGTCAAGTCGCGAATCGCATTTTTCCGCACTTCCGGGTTTTCATTTTGCAATGAAATTGACCAGGCATTATTCATGGGTTTGAGCGTGCGAATGCCAATTTCTGAGAGACTTGCCAGAATTAAACTGTACTGCTTAGAGTCAGAATTTCCTAATAAATTCAGCAACGGCTCAACGGCTCTGGAATCTCCCTGCTGCCCGAGTTCCCAAATTGCTTTGCGCCTAGAGGCCGGATTGAGGTGCTGCAAATCTTCAATGAGTGTTTCAATAATATCAACTTTTTGTCTGACTTCCGTTTCGGGAAGGGAAATATCTTTCTTCCGATTCGCTAGTGCATCGGCTCGATTAGTTGTTTCTGGAATATTGAAACCTGAGTCGCTGTAGCCGTTGTTGCGATTTTCGTCTGTGGCGGTGTCGGAATTAATTCGATCGCCCTCTACCCCTGCATCCTCGGATTCTGATTGCCCAGATTCCACGATAAACGGTAAAGGCAGATCGGTGCTCTCGATCTTGTAGCCCTTGGGGAAATTGACAGGGTAGGGCAATGCTGGTAGCGGTTTGAGTCCCCCAGAAGAAACCTGTTGCTGTCCCATTTCGTGCCTGTTTCTCTGAGCATCGGGATTGGTGAATCGAGAGTTTCTTTGGTTTTGGCGATCGCCTCGAACCCGTCTTCGCTTAGAATTATTTGACTCGCCACTGCTAACTAATTTCAGCATGATCGCTACTGCCGCTGCCGTGACGACAACTGCTGCCAAACCCAACATTAACAACCCCCGCTGGCGTGACAAAATGACAATTATATTGGAGATTGGTTTCGGGATTTTGGAATTAGATTTTTGTTTTTTAGACGGCTTAGATTTGTTTTTATCGGGCGCTGGAGAGGATTGTGGAGGATTGGAGTCCTGGCTGGAGTCCGGGGGAGAGTCTGCTTGAGCAATTTCTTGGGAAACCACCTGGTAGGAAGCAATGACAATCTGTTGCCTTCCCTCCGCACTGGGAATGAAGGCAGCGCCCAGGCAGGCAATGCAGGTGAACAAACGTAAAGTGGAGCGGTAGTGCGCCATAAGACTCAATTGGGTTTTTGAGAGGCAACGCCGCATGACGAGCTTTAGTGTAACCATGAGTTAGCTCGATCCTAGCTGCTATGCGCCCAACTAACCTACAAATATCACGCCCGATCGCGAAAAATCATGGTTTGAGGTGGCAGCGAGCCGGATCTCAATCACGCAATTGCGTCAATAACGGCGGCGGCAGATAGGGGCATCTTGGAAAGTTGATTGTCAGCGAAGCATCAGCTACGTGCTGTGCAGACGCTGCGATGCCCGCGATTGTTGCTCGCTGCGGAGGCGCGTGCCATCACCTGTGAGTTTAACTGTTTCGTCGCTGTTGCGCCGCTTTTGTCTTCACTGTAACAACGTTTTACTAATTTAAAGACCCACAGGTAGATTACTCCTGTGGGTCTTTAAATTGGATTTTAGATTTTAGATTTTGGCGATCGCCCTAAAGCCAGCTTGCAGTATTCGGCAAAATCTACATATTTCTGCTTGTACAAGCGGTAACGCTGCACAGTGTAAAGCATGATTCCTTGTCGCACGTAGTCGAGGAACGAGCGTTTGATGCGCTGCGTGAGGAGTGAAATATCGTTATGCGGTGCTTCGCCGAGAATTTCATTCTCGAAGTCCAGAAGCGGTTGAAATTCCGCTTCTGACGGCTCGCACCAATCGTCGGAGAAGTCAATGTACATATTTAAAATTCCGACTGGTTGTTGACCACTTCAATTTCATGCGATGACGCATCTTGTAGCAAGAATCTCTTGTCAAAAGTCAGTCTCTGTGCGATCGGGTCAATCCCCAGTTTTTCTAAGAAAAACCTCAAACTTTCGTAATGTTGAGTGGCCTTCTCAATGTCTCTGATAAGGGTTTTTAGCGTGTAAGCTTTATTTTCTATTTCGAGTTCTAGCGCGCGGGCATTTTTTGCTAGGCGAGTCTCGGCGTCAAGACTAAGTAGCAATTGATCGATCTGGTCTTTCAACTCTTTGTAACCATCAGAAAGGTCATCTACGTCGCTGCTGACTTCGATTCTTCCGTCTTTCTGAAGGTTTTGCCAGTTGTCCTTTTTGTAGACGGGGATAGAAATCTTGATAAAAGCCATTGTTTTTCACCTGTTAGTTGGAAGGAGGAGAAGAAGCGATCGCCCTCGCTCAAAAAGCGATCGCAGTATAAGCATGATGGAAAGAATATGGGTCAACCATTTAGAAGCTTGCATCACCTCCCGGAGGCGCTCGCCCGCTCAAAAATGTTGCGCTGCGGGCGAACTTTTTAATGCGGTTTGCCCGATCGCCCGCAACGACAGCCATCGGCGGAAAACTGGGGGGTTTTGGCAAAGGCCGGCGAGCGAAAATCCCTGTGTCGGGCGGTTCGTCAGTGTCGATCGGGCGATCGCACCAAACGTCAAATGTGGGGATGGAAAAGTCGCAAGTGTCAAAACTTTCGTTAGCGCAGCCCTCAGAGAGGATCAGCATCCAGGAAATTTCCAAAGTGATGGAACTCGTTTCGATTGTTTCGATTGTTTCAGGCTCGTACTCGTCCAAACAAGGGGCCCATTCAACCATTGATGCTAATTCGATTTGAATCGGCTCCGTGCATTGCGAATCGAGCTCCGTGCATTGCGAATCGAGCTCCGTGCATTGCTCAAAAGATTCGTCAGAGCGATCGCACCAAGCGTCGTAAGGAATGAAAATTTAATAACTTTAGCGTCTGTTAAATAGTCGGCACTGCACGATAATTCCATTTTGGCAGATATTCATCAAAAATAATTTTCAT
>NZ_JAEQDD010000181.1:0-4790 GCF_020737885.1 Microcoleus sp. PH2017_34_RAT_O_A
GGTCAGTTTCATGATAGATTTTAGAGACATAAGATACGCTGCACACTGAAATTATCTTTGGGTCATTATAGGATCAATCATTCTGTGGTGCTCCCTAAGCGTGTTCGGCTTGCTGTTGGCGATCGCAATTATTTTTGTGGCTTTAAGTCAGGAGCGACTATGATGCTTGTTACGATCGACTTTAAGAACTTCTCTGGTTCGAGTTTGCGCCACCTACAATGATTTAGCAACACCCAAAAAATGATCGACCTTAAAGGCATCCTTTAAGCAGAGATTGTCAAAAGCAAAACTTGGGAGGTCAGGATACCACCATAAAAACGATCGACCTTGAAGGCATCCTTTAACCAGAGATTGTCAAAAGCATAAGTCAAAAGCCAAACTTGGGAGGCGAGGACACCGCCATGTTTCATACACCACAGGCCGTTTTGAGAGTTGGAAAACTTAAATCGATCGAATGTTTGAGAACAGCGGCCAGACATAATAGCCGAACCACTGTCGTACCAAATGCTGACGAAAACAAGACTGTTGAAATCTTGCAAGGCCAAACATCGCCCGAAGCAGTCGTGGAACTAGCACGGTCAAAAATTGGCTCTCAGAAAGTCCGAAAAGATGCAGTAATTGCCGGAGACATCCTCCTGGGGGCTTCCCCCAGCTACTTCAGACCCTCTTGCCCGGAAAACTACGGGTACTGGCAGCAAAAGCAATTGGTTCTGTGGACAGAAGCTTCAACTAACTGGCTGGAAGAACACGTAGGGAGCAACATCCTTCAAACTGCCCTACACCTCGATGAAGCCACCCCTCACATCCACTGTCTCTGGGTGCCTATCAACAATGAGGGAAAATTGAGCTACAGGAGTACGGAGTTTGGAGGGACAAGAAGTAGCTTGAGCAAACTTCAAGACAGCTACGCCGCAGCCCTTGCCCACTTAGGCATCGAACGCGGCATCAAATTCTCGCCAGCACGGCATCAAAAAATCCGGCAGTATTACACCGCAGTCAACTCGCAAGAAACTGTATTAGATTTAAACTTATGGCTTCCCTCACCAGAACCAGAAGAAACTGCCACCAATTACAGGTCTAAATCAATTGCCTTACTACAACCCGGTTCCGACGCCATCAACCAGATGCTTGCAGAACGCCAAAGGGCCGTAGCACAACAGGAACTAGAACGGGAGAAAGCCATCCTCGCTCAAAAATATAGGGAACAAATAGAGCAAGAATTGGTTTCTGAAAAAGCTGCATTGATTGCAGAGCAAGAAAAAGTTTCTCTCCTCTCGCAGTTAGCTGGCTGCTGCTTCGTTCTGGCGAATTGGTTGCAGGCGGATCTAAAAACCAACGAAGTCATAGGCTCAGAATGGCAGTTCCGAGTTCAAAACGGCTGCATAGAAATCAAAAATCAACACGGGTTTAATTTACAAGCCTCACGCACGGATTTTACACGAGCGATCGCAAAACTTGCAAAGACCGAGTTGCAACAGTTGGCTGACTTCTCGGATTTGTTGCAAGCCACAGTGTACGATCGACTTGCAAAGCAGAAAAATGCGAACCTAGAACTCTAAGCCGAACCAAAGATGATCGCCGAACTCTAACCCAAGACGATCGCCGAACTCTAGCCCAAGACGATCGCCGAATTCTGATCCATGCCTAGTTGAAATTTCGCTCTGGCAACACCTGTTTCACACGCATCGTTCCTTCTATTTAGGCAAGCTCAAGTTTTAGGTTTTTAAGCCGAGCCGTGTTTCCCAATCTCGTCTCTAATTAGCTCTTGAGGTCGATCGGCTAAAACCGACATCTGAATAGTATCTGAATCTGGTTATCGCAAATTTTCTCATATATCGATATATGACTTACCAGATCGCTCTACAATCTTTAAACCACTTACTTCATTCAACACCATGCAAATTCGACTAGCAGTCATCAGCAATGCTGGAGGCAGTGGCAAAACCACACTTTCAGTCCACCTCGCCTACGAACTAGGTTTGAAAGGTTTCCAGGTAGCCCTCATGGATCTAGATCCCCAAGGCTCGCAGACGCTTTTTTGCGGGCTAATGCCACCAGAACCTGAACACACGCTGTCCGCCGTGCTCCGAGACGGCTTCAATGGCTCTTGGCCCCTCACTCCTAGCTGGACCTCCCACACGAATAATGTAACAGTTTGCCAGGGTGGAATGACTCTGACACAAACAGCAGATGAGTTAGTTTTGCACAAACGCGGTGCTTACCTTCTGAGCGATTGCCTGAGCGACTATCCCCTAGAACACGACCTGATAATCTTTGATTGCCCCGCCACGTTAGGCCCTTTGCCCCTAATGGCGCTAGCTGCCGCCACTCACATAGCAGTGCCAGTACAGTTAGAACCAAAATCCATTCAGGGCGCGGCTCACTTATTGGAATGGTACTACCATCATTGCAAGCACTTGCGCCTCAAGCCCCAGCCAGAAATTATCGGGTTTGTACCTAACCAATACGATGCAAAACGAGCCACCCACCGACAACTTTTAGAGTCTTTGCCAGCTCAATTAGAGCAGATGAATATCCGCACTTTCCCCGCGATTCGGGACAGTGCAGAATTTATCAACGCCTGCGGGCAGGGATTGCCTTTACACATTTATCGCCCCCTTCATCCTGCCTTGGGCGACTTTAAGGAAATTGTTAAGCACGTAGCCAGTTTGATGCCAAATAAAGTTACTTCAACAGACAGCCAAAAGACTAAAAAGAAGAAGTAGCAGAACTTACGCACCGGCTATATCCCAAGCCAACCAAGACCGAAAAAACCGCCAAGGTATAGCAACCGTTTGGGCAGCGCCGGACATTGATGATTACTAAAACCTTTGATATGCAAACGTTTTACTTCTGACTGTTGAGTTCTGACTCCTAATTTCTGACTCCTAATTTCTGACTTCTGACTGCCGAGTCCTAACTCCTAATTTCTGACTTCTGACTGCCGAGTTCTAACTCCTGACTCCTAACTCCTGACTCCTAACTCCTGACTAAAGCAAACTTATTGCTTCTCTAAATAAATAAAGAAAACTTTCTTTTGTTCACTCCCAATCAAAAATCTTAAATCTCTATGGCAGCCCGTAAAACTCCCGACTTGACAAGTTATTTTTCAGCAGCTAAGCAATCCATGCAGCTATCCGAGGCTGAGGAAGAGATCCAAAAATTAAGAACCGAAGTTGAAGAGCTGCGGAAGTCTGGTGCAGCCGAACTTGAAGCCCAGCTAGCTGCTCTGCGAGAGCAACTGCAAGCGGCTGGAGGCGTTCTTTCCGTTCCCCTCGACCAAATTCTACCGAATCCTGAACAGCCTAGGCAGACATTTTTGCCCTCTAGTATCGAATCAATGTCACGCTCCCTCACGAGCGACGGTCAGTTAGAACCGATCATTTTAATTCAGCGGGGAGAGTTGGTCATCTTCGACGGAGAGCGACGCTGGCGTAGTGCTAAAACTTTGGGCTGGCCTGCTCTGGAAGCTGTTATTATTCCAGAGCCAGCATCTCTGCATCGCAAAGCGTTACTTACCTCTTTACATAGAGAAGACCTCAACCCTCTGGACAAAGCTGAGGCTATTGTTCGTGAGTTAACTGCTTCTTCGGACTTAGATCCTGCAAATATCCCTCGCATTCTCTCAACCGTTGTGCGACGGCTGAACGTGCAAAAGCGCATGAATTTGGTTTCTGAGTTGGTGAGGGCAAGGCCTGAAGAACAACAGCAAGGTTTGGGAGTTTTAGACTTAGATGAACAAGAGCGAACTGTACTAGAAGGTTTACTGGATTTGCAACTCAATCCGGCTTCAATTGATGCCAATATTTTTCCCATGTTATCAATCGCGACGGATCTTAAACTGGCGATTCGGAGCGGACTCAAAGGCGTTCACGCTATGGCTCTCTCTAAACTCTCTGCTAAGAATTTGGGAATTTTACCTGAAGAGGCGGAGTCCATTCGAGTTAAGGCAACTAACCAAGTTTGTGCCGAGAAATTGTCGGCTGCTCAAACTCGTAAATTGGTGAAGGAAATTATCAGTTCTAATCTCGCTAAGTTTCCAGCATCTGCTCGGCAACTCAAGCAGGTTAAACTGGCTGCTGGGAATTTGAAGAAGCTGTCACCACAGGTATTAGAGGAGTCTGAAGTTGAGCAACTTGTGGAATTACAGGAGGTTTTGCGTCAGAAGTTAGCGGAAATTGAAGCTGTTTTGAAGCAAAATGCGATCGCCCAAAACTCTGTCAATTGACATACTCCCGCTAAACTCAAGCAGCATTCTTAGCTTTTGACACAGCATTATGGCATCGAAGTTCAAGGCTTAGTTTTCGATAATTTATCAGTTACAGGAATAACCCGCGAAGATTGGCTAAACGACTTTCAATCCATTAGTGGAGAATTCATCATTACAGAATTTGATAGTACAACTTTTAACCAAAACGAAGGTCAATCAAATGAGTCAACTTTATGAGATTCTCGCACAAATTAAAAACCAACCCACCCAATATTTAGGGCAAACTTCCCTGCCTCACCTGTTTATATTTTTAAATGGCTACAAAATAGCAAGGCGAGATTTAGGCATTACAATCACTTCCGAAGAACAGGAGTTTTATCGAGACTTTCAACCTTGGATTCAGAAAAAATTAAAAGTCAAAACCGTTAACTCTTGGGCAAACATCATTCAACTTTTTTGCATCAATGATAGAGAAGCCTTCAATTAGAGGCCTCCACAAAAAGAATGATCCAATAGCTATGTGGGTTTAGCGAAAATTTCCACAAACCATTTGTGAAGATTGGGCAGACGATTTATCTGG
>NZ_JAEQDD010000182.1:0-4429 GCF_020737885.1 Microcoleus sp. PH2017_34_RAT_O_A
TTCCCCTCTGATTCTGTAGAGGTAGGCATTCGCCAAATTATTTTGACTCCTTGCCCAGTCTTCGGGAAATGCGTCGCGGGTGTAAATCTCCAAGGATGCGAGATAAGCTGCGATCGCGCCTTCGAGATTCTCGGCTTTTTCCCCTCTGATTCTGTTGTGGTAGGCAAGCCCCAAATTATTTTGACACGTTGCCCATTCAAAGGGAAATGCGTCGCGAGTCCAAATTTCCAAGGATGCCTCAAAAGCTGCGATCGCCAATTCCAGATTCTCGGCTTTTCCCCTTCTGATTCTGTAGAGGTAGGCCATCGCCAAATTATTTTGACACGTTGCCCAGTCTTCGGGAAATGCGTCGCGGGTGTAAACTTCCAAGGATGCCTCATAAGCTACGATCGCCAATTCCAGATTCTCGGCTTTTTCCCCTCTGATTCTGTTTTGGTAATCACCTCCCAGACTGTTTTGAAACCTGGCCCAGTCTTCCGAGTAAGCTTCGCGAGTAACAACAGTTAATCCACTCTCCAGACAAGCAATCGCTACCTCTAAATTACTTGCCCGACTGCCTTGTCGCAAATTATAAAAAGTGAAATCTAAACCGTATAAAAAATTAGCACAATTGTATGCTTCTTCTGCATCCAAAGTTGCCATAGTTTCAGTTGCCCACTCTCGCAAATATTGGGCAAAACCATCATCTATTAATTCTAGGTTAGCTTGCAGAATCTCGATTTCTTCCTCGCTGGGACAGGTGACGAGAGAATCAATCAGATTGAGATAGGCTTCGTGGCGCGCTTCGTTCATTGCTTACAACCCATGTTTTTAGAATTTTACATTCTTTGTCGGGGAAAAACAAGGGGGAAACCCGACTTGCTGAATCGTCTGGAGTCGTTGGAGTGTGCGTCATACCTCAATACAGGTAAGATAGGGGAATCGTAGTGATAAAACGATGTGAAAAATAGACACTGCGATTGCTTTCCTACCCTTCGGGAACGCCTTCGGCGAACGGATCGCTTCGCTAACGTTCCTCGCAATGACAAAAAACTTTAACTTAACCGTATTCTGTCATAAGCTACCACGCAAAGATGTCGTATAATATAGATACAAGATAAGTAAGCGATCGCGCGTAATAATAAATCTATTCGGAATGGACGCAACCTCATTCAAAAAAATCTCGATGATTTGCGATGGGGCAAAAAACAAGAGGAAACTAAAATGATTTCACAAACTTTAGTAGAGATTGAACGTTCTATTAGTTCCCTGTCGATAGAAGAACAACTTTGGCTGCTGGAACGTATCGCTTGCCGAGTGCGGGAGAAAACTTACATAGCTAATAAACTCGCTAATGCTAAATACCTGGAGGCAGAGATAGCAGAGATGGCAAACGATCCAGATATTCAAGTTGAGATTGCTGCTATCAATCAAGAGTTTCTTGTGGCAGAAATGGATGGTTTAGAAGCACTATGAGCATTCAAAGTTTGGAGTGTTCGATCGATTTGTTCCGGTTTCATAAAGCTATTCCCTCTTTACGAATATTCCTCAATAAAGGCCCGTTGTAGTGCGTAAACCGATTTTCGTCCATAAACAAACAGCTAATCACTTCATCATTTTGGAGAGACAAATCTGCCCGAATATGGCTGATTCTTTTGATTTCTTCGCCGGGATTGACTTGCCCTTTGAGAACGACCAAAACATCAATATCTGATTCGGGATGTGCGTCGCCCCGCGCTTGGGAACCGTAGAGTACCATTTGGGTGAGCCGATCGCCATACAGCAGCTCGAAGTGCGATCGCAATTCAGCTAGAATGGTCTTGAGTTTATCGTTGATTTTCATATTGGCGATGGATGTTATTTATTCTACACATAAACCAGGTGTATTTATTGTACACATAAACCCGGCGGTTGAAACCGCGTCTACAAAAACAAAGTACACATAAACCCGGCGGTTGAAACCGCGTCTACAAAAACAAAGTCCGCCTGCGCGGACTGAAGATGATTAATTAGAAAGATTAAGATTTTTACCCAATTTCAACGGGTTGCAAAATCTCATTCACAGGCTTTCCTCGTTTTAATTCAACCCATTTAGATTCAACAGGTTCATACGCGCAATAACAGACCATGATTTCCAGGTTTGTGTCGCTAGATGAGAATTTGTGGATGCTTTTCACAATCCAATTGCTATCTCGACCGTGGGTGACTCCGTTACCCGGATCTTCGAGGTTTTCGTATTCTCGCACCCGCTCGCCAATTTGAGGCAATTTCCCCGAAGAATCCCACTCTGTTGCTAAAATGTCAGTCAAACCACCGATCGGTAGTAGCTGACGTTCTTCCCAGCCTTCCGCACTCATAGATTCAGTTTTGTAAACAATCCATGTTTCATTTTTGGTCATAATTTACCTCAGTCTTGGTAGTCGTACCAGAAGTCTTGAAAAACTGACTAATTATAAATCTGTCATCAACCTTGCTTTTCGTAAAATAAACGTCAAAACAGTTTCTTGACCAGTAATAATATCGGCTCTTCCTTCCATTCCTGACTGAATTGAATATTGGCGTGGGGTATTTGCCTGGGAAGTTCCAACTGCTTGATTGCCGGTAGATTCGAGTTTGGTTAGATAGGTTTGATCGGGTTTAATTGCAACTTCATAATAAGCAGTACCTAAATTATTACCGGGATTTTGAGGCGCGATCGCATCTGGGGCGATCGCGCTGACTGTTCCTTTTAGTGTCCCGTAATCTGGGAAGGGTAAGGCGGAAATCCTCATCTGCACTGGTTGGCCGATTTGGATGCGGGCAATATCTTGGGATGTTACTCTGGCTTTGACTAAAAGGGGTACGTCGCTAGGGACGATTTGGGCGATCGCACTTCCGGCTTGTATTGTTTGACCGGTACTTTGTACTTCCAATTTGAGAATTGTACCATCAGCGGGCGCGCGGATCACGCTATTTTCGAGTTGTGACTGAATTTGATTGAGTTCTTTTTTAGCTTGAATTAATTGTTGTTGAATGGACGATCGCTTGACGAGCAAAACCCGCCGACTTCTGCCGAGTCTCTCGGCGACATCCGGCTGCGATGTGGCGATTTTTACAAGAGCGGACTCGACTACTTCTTGGGCGGCGGAATTTTGATTTTGGATGGTTTGAAATTGGCCGCTGGCTAAAATTTGATTTTCCAAGTCCCGCAGTTGCTGGTTGATTTGCTGTGCTGCTGTTTGAGACTGATTGACTGTGTCTTGGAACTGCTTTTTTTGAGTGCCCAAACGCGAAGCGTTGACAACTGCGATCGCATCTCCGGCTTTTACTGTCTGATTTTCGCTGACAGCAATGCTTTCGATGGTTCCTTCGGTTGCAGCTTGCACGACGCGCACTTCTCCGGCTGGACGGACGATCGCGTCTGCTTTGACTGTAGCACTGTATTTGGTGACGCTTGCCAGGGCGATCGCCCCGCCAAACGTCGCCACCATCAAAATTCCCCCCAAAGTAGTCCAGCGGCTGACAGGGGGCAAAAACTGGTCGTTATCAAAGGTTTCTGCGGGCATGGGTTCGGGTGTGCGAGGCATGGCGGCTATTGGGGGTGAGGGGAATTGTTTTGAATTTTAAGTTTTGAGTTTGGGGAAAGAGAATCGTTGTGAGTTTTAATGCCATTTCCAAAAAAGAATGCAACTCGCGGCCAACTCCAAAGCCTGATTAAATAAGTCATTTTCAAACCTCAAACGGTATGAGTTGGAAGAAGGAGAGATCGATCGCCTATTTCTTTTGTCACATTTATTTTCTAGCTTTCCGGACACCAAGGATAGATTTAGAAGTCTAAATCAAAATTCACATGGTCAAGGTCAAAATCCGCACAGCTTTGCCGTCCCCACCCGGAAATTTCCCCAAACATCAAGAATGGTGGATTCAGGCGGCAACAGTCAGGAAAACAGAGCATTTCCGCAATGATTTTTGGCACTGTTACCCGGTTTTTCTGGGATCGGTACGTAAGTAACTATATATGTCTTAATAGGAGTTCCTTATGCCGGACAATCAACAAAATTCACTTTTTACCGAATTAACCGATCGAGAATCTGGGACTGTCAGCGGTGGCAGCACTACCAGCGGTTTCAGCAGTGCTAACAGTAACAGCGATACCAAGAACAGCAGCAGCAATGGCATCAATACGCTGTTTTTCATTCCACAGCCGAGTCAGATTTTCCTTTACGATCCGATTCGCAATCGCCCTTACAAAACCCTTGTAGTCTAGATAGCTGAGTAAAGTAGTGCGATCGGATAAATTTTAAAATTTTCTCAGTAATATTCCGGGCGATCGCAGAGGCATGGAGAAGTATTAGTCAGTAATCATACGAGGCTATCGAAATTATATAAAGTTTCTAGTTTTCGTTCAATATTATCAATTTAAATGGAGTCAAACGATCATGCAAGAAACAAAGGAAAATTCACTGTTTAC
>NZ_JAEQDD010000020.1:0-106523 GCF_020737885.1 Microcoleus sp. PH2017_34_RAT_O_A
TTATTCCTGTAGTTTTAGGACTGTGGACTAAAATTACTAACGTAGATGTCTAACATTGACTACTTTTGGGTAGCTTTGTCCATGTTTTTACGAGCGGTTAGATGTACGAAAAGACGGATCGCAGCCCTAGAACAGAGTTAAAAAACTCAGGTTTAAAAATCTGGAGTGCCTAATCAATGATTTTTTTGGCAAAACTTAATATTTTCAGGGAATAATTGGATTTGTTTTTACGATAAAATATGGCAACAATTCGGTTAATAGGAGTTGGCAATCTAATATCGGGATCAAAAAAAACTAGGAAAAGGCACGTCAGTCAATGGACTTATCTAAAAAAATCTCTGTATGCTTAGTTTGAAAAGGCTTGATGAATCATTTGATTTTCAGGAAATTAATTTCTCGCTTCATTAAATAATTGACCTGCTAACAATAGACAGGAAAAATGGCTCTAGAAAAAAATGGTAATTGACAAAGAAAGCATTCACATTTTAGTTATTGATGACCAGCCTAACAACCTTCGGTTTATATCAAATATCTTAACGAAAGAAGGGTATAAAGTTCAGCGGGCTATTTCTGGAGGAATGGTTGTAAATGCTAAATTTACCGTTCTACCAGACCTGATTTTGCTAGATATTGCCATGCCCCGAATGAACGGCTACGAAGTATGCGAAAAACTGAAGGCCAACGAAAAGACTCGGGAAATTCCGGTAATTTTTCTGAGCGTTTTTAATGAAACTTTTCATAAGGTAAAAGCTTTTGAAATTGGCGGTGTTGACTACATTTCTAAGCCTTTTCAAGTGGAAGAAGTTTTAGCGCGGATCGAAAGTCAATTGACTATCCAGCAGCTATCGAAACAATTAAAACAGCAGAATGTCCAACTGCAACGAGAGGTAGAATTTCGGAAGCAGACAGAACAAGCACTCCGGGAAAGCAAAGCGCGGTTGCAGAAATTGGCGGTTAATATACCGGGCGTTATTTACCAATTAGTGCAAAATCCACAGGGAAGTTATAAGTTTGAATATATCAGTTATGCTTGTCGGGAAATTTACGAATTAGAGAGCGAAAAGATTTTAAAAGATGCTGGCTTGGTATGGGATCGAAATCATCCAGATGACCGAGAATATGTGATGGAAACGATTGCAGAAAGCGCTCGAACTTTAGAACCTTTTGCCTTTGAATGGCGGATTGTTACGCCGTCGGGAAAACTCAAATGGCTGCAATCTAATTCTCGACCAGAAATGCGCGACAATGGCGATATAGTTTGGTATGGCGTGCTTTTTGATATCAGCGATCGCAAGCAAGCAGAAATAGAAACTGCCGCAGCTAAATCTGCTTTAGAACGGAAAGTTCAGCGAGAGTTGCTGATTGCCAAAATAACTCAAGAAATTCGATCGAGCTTGCATCCAGAACAAATTTTTCAAACAGCCGCAACTCAAATCGGTCAGACATTCTACGTCAATCGCTGCTTGATTCATACTTACATTACTACTCCCCAAGTCGATATTCCTCTGGCGGCGGAGTATCTCGAACCCGAGTGGGAATCTATTTGGAACGTACCCATTCCTATTTGGGGAAATCCTCACATCGTACAAATGATGATACAAGATCGGCCGATCGCCTCCAACAATGTTTACTCAGACCCTCTTTTGCAAGCTATTAGACCGATTTGCCGCGAGATTGGGTTAAAATCGATGCTGGCAATTCGCACTTCCTACCAAGGCAGGGCAAATGGCGCTATCTGCTTGCACCAGTGCGATCGCTACCGGGAATGGACGAAAGATGAAATCGACTTGTTAGAAGCGGTGGCGGCTCAACTAGGGATAGCGCTGGCTCAAGTTCAACTGATCGATCGAGAGAAAAAGCGAATTGGGCAGCTCGATCGGCAAAATAAACAGTTGCAAGCAGAAATTCGCACCCGCATCCTCGCCGAGCAAGCTCTGCAAGAGTCAGAAGCAGAATTGCGGACTATTTTTGCTGCCATGACTGACATAGTTTTAGTGAGAAATGTAGAAGGGCGCTGCATCAAAATCGCCCCGACATCAGCGACGAATTTGGTAAAACCTGCCAGCGAAATGATTAACCGAACAGCCCATGAAGTCTTGCCGGAATCCGTGGCAGATTTGGTATTAAATGCCATCCAACAAGTGCTCAAAACGAAGCAAAGCATCAATGTTGAATATAGCTATACAGTCGGAGATCGCGAAGTTTGGCTAGATGCTAAAGTTTCTCCGCTGTCAGCAGAATCAGTAATTATGGTAGCGCGAGATATTACCGATCGCAAACAAGCAGAATCTGCACTCCGAGAAAGCCAGCACTTCATTCAGGCGATCGCCGATTCCAATCCCAACCTATTGTACGTTTACGATTTAATTGAGCAGCGGAATATCTACACCAACCGCCAAATTGCGACGATCCTCGGCTACGGGGCAGAAGAAATACAAGATATGGGTAAAGCCATGCTCCAAACTCTGGTGCACCCCGAGGATTTATCGGCTTTTTTTCAACATATTCAAAAGTTCGATCGATCTCAAGGTGGTGACATCATCGAATTTCAATACCGGATGAGGCACAAAAACGGCGAATGGCGGTGGATGCACAGTTGGGATACAGTATTTCTGAGACAAGCTGATGGTAAACCGAAACAAATTCTCGGCACGTCTAATGATATCACGGATCGCAAATTAGCCGAAGAAAAACTGCTAGCATCGCAGCAAAGAATCTCATTTTTATTGCAGCAAACGCCGATCGCAGTGATCGAGTTAAACCTGAGTTTAGAAATTATCACTTGGAATCCCGCAGCAGAAGCTATTTTTGGCTACAGCGAGCAAGAAGCCAAAGGGAGAGTCGCCACCGATTTGATTGTACCTGAAAGCTACCGCCAACAAGCATCTGAGATTTTCGATCGTGGCTTGAGTGCCAAATCCAGCGCCACTTCCGAAAATCTGACCAAAGACGGCAGAATTATCATCTGCGAGTGGTACAATACTGAGCTAATTGACGAGAATGGCAAAGCAATCGGTACGGCTTCAATGGCTGTAGATATTACCGAACGCAAGCAAGCAGAAACCGAATTGCAAGAAAGTGCTTTGCGCCAAAGAGCGATCGCCCGCATCATTGAAAGAATGCGGCAGACTTTAGATCTCCGAGAAATTTTTCACGCGACAACCCGAGAATTGCGCCAAACCATGAAATGCGATCGAGTCGGGCTTTACCGTTTCAATCCTGACTGGAGCGGCGAATTTGTAGCCGAATCCGTTGACAGCAAGTGGATTTCTTTCATCCAAGCACAGCAAATAGACCCCAACTTCACAGAAGGCGCCTTAGAAAGCGAAAATTGCCTCGTCCAAAAATTCGATAGCACCTCACAAGAAATCTGCGATACTTATTTGCAAGAAACCGCAGGTGGAGCCTACAGCAGAGGTAAAACTTACCTTTGCGTCCAAGATATTTACAAGCAAGGCTTCAGCCCTTGTTACATCGAATTGCTAGAAAGATTTCAAGCCAAATCCTATATTACCGTCCGAATTTTCTGCGGTGACAAGCTCTGGGGATTGCTAGCATCCTATCAAAATTCAGCTCCCCGTCAGTGGAGCGAAGCTGAAATCAACGTTGCAGTTCATGTAGGCACCCAGCTAGGAGTAGCATTGCAGCAAGCCGAATTGCTCGCTCGCACTCAAAGGCAGTCAATGGAACTGATTAAATCCAAAGAAAACGCGGAAGTTGCCAACCGCGCCAAAAGCCAATTTCTCGCTTCCATGAGTCACGAATTGCGGACGCCTCTCAATGCCATTCTCGGTTTTTCCCAAGTCATGGCTCGCAACATTTCTATCACACCAGAACAAAAAGAATACATAGAAATTATCAACCGCAGCGGCGAACATTTGCTAGAACTCATCAATGATGTTTTGTCAATGTCCAAAATAGAAGCAGGTCAAATTACCATTAATGAAAGCCGCTTCAACCTCTACAACATTCTCGACAGCCTCAGAGAAATGCTGCAACTAAAAGCCAACTCCAAAGGCTTGCATCTAATCTTTGAAAATATCGGCGATTTGCCGCAGTACATTCAAACAGACGAATCTAAATTGCGGCAAGTTTTAATTAACTTGCTCGGCAATGCAATTAAATTTACTCAACACGGAATTGTTACTCTGCGCGTTAGCAGCCAAGCAGAAACCAACGTGACTGAAGAAAATCAATCTCAATTGCTGTTTGAAATTTCCGACACCGGCCCCGGCATTTCCCCCTTGGAACTTCCCACATTATTCAAGCCCTTCGTACAAACCGAAACAGGTCGAAGATCCATGCAGGGAACCGGGCTAGGATTGCCGATCAGCCAACAGTTTGTCAGGATTATGGGAGGTGATATTTCTGTGGAAAGTCAACTCGGTCAAGGCACAACTTTCACGTTTAATATCCAGGTTAAGTTAGTAACAGAAAGCGACGAACAAGAAAAAACGACGGCAAAACAAGTTATTGCTTTAGAAGCCGGACAGCAAATTTATCGGATATTAATAGTTGAAGATGTAGCCGAAAATCGCCAACTGCTGCTTAAGTTGCTCGCACCGCTGGGATTTGAAGTCGAGGAAGCAACTAACGGTCAAGAAGGAATTGCTTTACAGTCAACTTGGAAGCCGCACCTGATCTTAATGGATATGCTGATGCCAGTGATGGACGGGTACGCAGCAACCAAACTGATCAAACAAACTCCAGAAGGAAAAGAAACCATAATTATTGCCCTGACTGCTAGTGCTTTTGACGAGCAGCGACACATAATTTTGTCTGCTGGTTGTGATGATTTCATTTGTAAACCGTTTCGGGAAGAGGTACTATTTGAAAAGATAGCTCATCACCTGAACCTGCGGTATATTTATGAGGAAGAAAACTCATCTACTTCTGGTTCGGCACCGCAACTGCTGAAAAGTTTGACCGCGGAGGATTTGAGTGTAATGCCCAGAGACTGGGTAGTCGATTTGTACCAAGCAGCACTTTGCGTTGACGACAATCGCATTCTCCAACTGATCGAGCAAATTCCCGAAACTGAAGCAAATCTCGCTAACGCTTTAAAAGATTTGGTCGAGAATTTTCGGATAGATATCATTATTGATTTAACTCAATTATATTATGATGAACGACCAGCCACTACCAGCGACTCCTAGAGACATTCTGATCGTTGACGATATGCCGGACAATTTGCGACTTTTATCCACTATGCTCGGATCCCACGGGTATCAAGTCAGGAAGGCGATTAACGGACAACTGGCTCTGCAAGCGGCACAAATGTCTCCTCCGGATCTAATTTTACTAGATATTAATATGCCGAAAATGAACGGCTATGAAGTTTGTCAGCAGTTAAAAATAATTGAAAATACTAAAGATATTCCGGTGATTTTTATTAGTGCGCTAGATGACGTGCTGGAAAAAGTTAAAGCTTTTCAAGTAGGAGGAGTAGATTATATTACTAAGCCTTTTCAAGTAGAAGAAGTTTTGGCCCGCGTCGAAAACCAACTTTCGCTGCGATCGCTGCAATCGAAACTGCAACAGCAAGCCAGGGAATTGCACGATCGCAATTCGAGATTGCAGGAGGAAATCGCGGAACGGCAGCGGGCTCAAGAATCAATCCGGTTTTTGCTGGAAATTACGCGGGCGATCGGCGAAGCTGTAAACTTTGACTCAGCTTTAGAAGTAATTCTGCACCAAGTTGGCGAAACAATCGGATGGGATTTAGGAGAAGCTTGGATTCCCAATGCAGAAAGAACTTTCCTGGAATCTGCCAGGGGTTGGTATGCGGGCAACGCCAGCATGGACTGGTTCCGCAGGGAAAGCAAAAAACTGACATTTGCCAGGAATATTGGGCTGCCGGGACGAGTTTGGGTATCCAAGCAACCGGAGTGGGTAGAAGATATTACCCAGGGCTACCCGCCTTTTACTCGAAGTGCAATAGCACAAGCAACCGGATTCAAAGCAGCTTTTGGTGTGCCGATTGTGGTAGGCGATGAACTCTTGGCAGTGCTGGTTTTCTTTAAAATTTTGCCAGGTAGGAAAGACGCGCGATTTATAGATGTTTTTGATGCTGTAGGCAGTCAATTAGGTTCTTTGATTCAGCGCAAAAAAGCCGAAGAATTACTGCGAATTGCTGAAGAAAGATATCACAGCATTGTCGAAAATGCGATGGAAGGCATTTTTCAAAGCACGCCTTCAGGAGGGTTTATTAGCGCTAATCCAGCTTTAGCAAAATTGTATGGTTATAACTCGCCAGCAGAACTGATGTTATGTATTAAAAATACTTCTCAAGTGTACATTGAGCCGGAACGCCGCCAGCAATTCGAGGCGGCTATGGATGCACAAAATGCTGTGTTGGGCTTTGAATCTATGGTCTATCACAAAGACGGCCACCGGATTTGGGTATCAGAAAATGCCCGAGCTGTTAGAGATGAAAAAGGTGAGCTGATGTATTATGAAGGTACTGTTTCTGATATTACAGAGCGTAAATTAGCTCAAGAAGCGCTCAAAGTTCAACAGGAACAAAGCGAGAAGTTGCTGTTAAATATTTTACCGAAACCAATAGCTGAACGTTTGAAAGCGGAGCAAACTACAATTGCTGATAGTTTTGCAGAAGTCAGTGTTTTATTTGCTGATATTGTTGGCTTTACTGAACTGTCGGCGAGAATGTCTCCGACGGAGTTGGTGAAGCGATTGAACGTGATTTTTTCGCACTTCGACCAGTTAGCTGAAAAGTACGGTGTGGAGAAAATTAAGACGATTGGTGATGCTTATATGGTAGTTGGGGGATTGCCGACGCCGAGAGACGATCATGCTGAGGCGATCGCCCAAATGGCCTTGGGAATGCAGGCAAAAATAGCTAAGTTGTCGGCCGAGACAGGAGAAAAACTGGCAATTCGCATCGGTATCAATTCCGGGCCGGTGGTAGCGGGAGTGATTGGTGTGAGCAAGTTTACCTATGATTTGTGGGGAGATACGGTGAATGTGGCGGCGAGGATGGAAGTTACGGGATTTTCCGGAAACATTCAAGTTACTGATGTCACTTATGAGCTTTTGAAAGATAAGTATTTGTTTGAGAGGCGAGGAATGATTCCGGTAAAAGGTAAGGGGGAGATGATGACTTATTGGTTGTTGCAAAAAAAGTAAAAATTGGGAATGGGGCATGGGGCATCGGGCATGGGTCATGGGGCATGGGGCATTGGGCATTGGGCATTGGGCATTGGGCATTGGGCATTGGGTATTGCAACTGACAACAAATAACCAATAACCAATCACCAATCACCAATCACAAATCACCAATCACCAATCACCAATCACCAATCACCAATCACCAATCACCAATCACCAATCATTAATCATTAATCATTAATAATTCATGACTACTGACTACTGACTACTGACTTCTTCCTTCTGCTATGATGAAAGTAGTTAACGAAACTTTACATAATAGCCGTGACTGCACAACAATTAGTATCTGCAACCAGCTTTGAAAAATTAATTTGGACTTGGAAAGGTCACAAAATCCAATATACCGTCCAAGGCACGGGCCGCCCTCTGATTTTGATTCATGGATTTGGGGCTTCGATCGGGCATTGGCGGCAAAATATCCCCGCACTCGCTGCCGGCGGCTACCGCGTATTTGCCCTGGACTTGTTGGGATTCGGGGCTTCCGCGAAACCGGCCCTCGATTACACCCTGGAATTGTGGGAAGAATTACTCACCGATTTCTGGGCAGATTTGGTACAGGAACCGGCGGTATTTGTCGGAAATTCGATCGGCGCATTGCTAAGTTTGATGGTAGTCGCCAACCATCCAGAAATCTCCGCCGGCGGTGTCTTAATCAACTGTGCCGGCGGACTCAACCACCGACCCGAAGAACTGAGTTTTCCCCTGGGATTAATCATGGGGACTTTTGCTAAATTAGTTCGATCGCCCATCATCGGCCCCTTTGTCTTCAACAACATCCGGCAAAAACACCGCATCCGCAACACCCTGCGCCAAGTCTACGGCAATCGGGAAGCCATTACCGACGAACTCGTAGAACTCCTCCACGCGCCCTCCTGCGAGCCCGGAGCTCAACAAGTATTTGCCTCGATTCTCACGGCCCCAGCAGGCCCTCAACCGTCGGAATTGCTGCCAAAGGTCGATCGTCCGTTATTGGTACTTTGGGGCGCAGATGACCCCTGGACGCCGATCGCCGGTAGCCAGATTTACCAAGAATTGGCCACCAACGGTAAACCCGTCAAATTTGTCTCAATTCCCAACACAGGCCACTGTCCCCACGACGAACGACCAAATGAGGTGAATACTCTGATTTTGGACTGGCTGGTTGAATTCAAGTAAATTTTTTCGGCTTGGATGGATGTGCAGGGCGATCGGCTAAACCCTTGCATTACAAAGGTTCTGCCTCGATCGCACGCACCCGCAGCAGACTCAAAAAAAAACTTTTGTTAAAAGTATTGACACAATGTACTGAGTTAGCTATATTAATGGACGTGTGAGGAGCGAACCAGAAGAAGCACCGAGACGAAACACGGCCAGTCGTCGGTGCTTTTTCTGTTGAAAGACATTTTTAAAATTATTATTGCTACAAATATCAGCGATCGCCCAAAACAAATTGTTCGATCGCCAACGCCACCCCATCTTCCTCCACATCCGGCGCCACCCAATTAGCAACAGCCTTCACCCCATCAGGAGCATTCCCCATCGCCACGCCCACACCCGCGTAGGAAATCATTTCTAGATCGTTAAAATTGTCGCCGATCGCCATCACATTCGCCGCCTGCAAACCCAAAATTTCCTCCGCCAAATACTTCACCGCATCTCCCTTATTCGCCAAAGGATGCGTCGCTTCAAAAAAAGTAGCAACGGATCGAGTTAAATAAAGCTCCGCAGGCGTGTAACGCTCGCGCATACTAATGAGCAAGCCGTCGAGTACCTCCGGATTCTGGCACAAAGCCAAGACTTTCGTCGGTTCCCCCGGAATATCTCGCCGCAAATCTTTAATTACATTTGGTTCAATACCCGATCGTTCGGCATAAAGTCGGGTAGCTGTGGTAATTTCCGGTACATACAGTTTATCGTCAATGTAGAAATGGATCGACAGGAGCGATCGCAATTCCGGTACTTCAAAATGCTCTAACAATTGCAAAGCCCTTGGTATCGACAGCGGTAAGTGGCGCAGCCGCTTTTGACTCGCGACATCTTGAATCCACGCGCCCTGGTAGCAAATCAGCGGCAGAGTTGAGCCGATATGCGAGTGGAAACGCAAAGCAGACTGGTACATCCTGCCCGTAGCGACAGCTACTTTCACTCCCCGCGACTGGGCTGCCGAAATGGCCTGCTTGACCGGTTCTCGGATCTGATTTGACAAACCTGCGATCGTCCCGTCGATATCCACTACCAGTAGTTTAATGTCTGCGGTGCCCAAAGCGCGATCGGTCGCAGTAGCTGGATTTGAGGCAGTTATATTCTGCATGATTGTTTTGAGATTTTACCTGTTGATTTGCACGCACCAGTTTATTTTGGCACTGGCGCGATCGCAAAATACAATTTTTGATTTTTTGAATACTACAATATAGATAAGTATTACCTGAAGTCAGGACACGGCAGTGCCGTTTCCCTACGATTAATCTGGTGTAGAAATCAGGACACGGCAGTGCCGTTTTCCTACGATTAATCTGGTGTAGGGACTAAGGCCAAGCCGTCTCCTCTCTATCATTCCAGCCCAGCCGAAATTTATATAAAACTTCAATTTTTAAATCACTCCCAAACAGCATGATTACTATTCCAGGATACCGCATTGACGGAGAACTTTATACAAACCCCCACACAGTTATTTATCGAGGGATGCAGCTTGAAGAACAAAAACCAGTTATCCTGAAAACTCTCACACCGACCTACCCTACCCCAGCGCGAATAGCCCAACTCCTGCACGAAGCAGAAATCCTTAAAAATTTAAATTTACCAGGAATAGTCAAACTTTACAAGCTTGAAAAATACAATCACTTTCCTGTTTTAATTTTAGAAGATTTTGGTGGCATTTCCCTAAAAGATTTTCTCAGCACCAACCAGCTAGAGTTACAACAATTTCTCCAAATAGGCATAAAACTAGCAGAAACTCTCGGACAACTCCACGAAAATCACATCATTCACAAAGATATTAAACCCAGCAATATTATTGTCAATATCCAGACTGGGGATGTCAAAATTACTGATTTTGCGATCGCCTCCCTGCTACCAGGCGAAAACCCCACCCTGGCCCACCCCCATTTACTCGAAGGAACCCTCGCCTATCTGTCTCCCGAACAAACGGGACGCATGAATCGGGCGATCGACTACCGCACCGATTTTTATTCTTTAGGCGTCACTTTTTATGAAATGCTCTGCGGCGAATTGCCTTTTAATGCGATCGATCCGATGGAATTAGTGCACTGCCATATTGCTAAAACGCCCGTTTCTCCTGGCGAAAATAGAAAGCAGAAAGTCAAAGGCAGCATCAATCAAACAGAAAGCGACGAGATTCCTCTAGCCGTTGACGATATCGTAATGAAGCTATTAGCAAAAACTGCCGAAGACAGGTATAAAAGTGCTTTCGGACTTTTGTACGACTTGGAAAATTGTCTCGCTCAACTCCAAACAAGCGGCGCAATTTCTCACATCACCCTCGGCGAGCAAGATCGGTCAACTCACCTGCAAATTTCCCAAAAACTTTACGGACGAGAAGCCGAAGTTAATCTACTTCTCAATACGTTCGATCGCATGAAGCGAGGCTATACAGAAATCCTACTTATTTCCGGTTGTGCCGGCCTTGGCAAATCGTCGCTTGTCTATGAAATTTACCAACCCATACTCCGGGAAAATGGGTATTTTATTGACAGCAAATTTGAGAAATTCAAGCGCGATATTCCCTACGCTTTTTTGCTCCAAGCTTTTCAAGACTTGTTGCAGCAAATTCTCACAGAAACAGCCGCCAAAGTGCTAGTTTGGAAACAAAAAATTTTAAATGCTCTCGGTAGCAACTGCCAAGTAATTATTGAAGTTATTCCCGAAGTAGAACTGATTGTCGGGTCGCAGCCTTCTGTGCCAGATTTAGGATCGAATGAATCTCAAAATCGCTTTAATTTAGTATTTCAAAAATTCATCCGCATCTTTACTCAAAAAGCACACCCGCTGGTAATTTTTCTCGATGACTTGCAGTGGATTGATTCAGCCTCGCTCAAGTTAATCCAACTGCTAGCAACTGACATGCCCAGCCAATACTTATTAATAATCGGAGCCTATAGAGAATCAGAAGTAGATGCAAATCATCCCGTAATGCTAGCCGCAGAAACAATTAGGAAAGCAGGCGGGAATGTAAGTACGATCGCCCTTTTGCCTTTAGATATTAACAGCGTCAATCAACTCGTCGCGGATACTCTGAGCTGCGCCCCAGAAAAATCGCTACCTTTGGGACAATTACTGTTTCACAAAACCGGAGGAAATCCATTTTTTATAGCCCAATTGCTGAAGTCTCTTTACTCCCAAAAAATGCTACAATTTAAATTTGTAGCCTCTGAAAATTCGGTCGATCGAGCCGAACCTCACTTGTCTGACTTTGCCGAACAAATCCCAGAACAAGCTGTGAAAAAATGCAAAATCACAGGCGAGTGGCAGTGGGACATTGAGCAAATACAAGAAATAGGAATAACTGACAATGTTGTGGAATTAATGATAGACAACATTCAGAAACTTTCAGGTAATACGCAGGAACTGCTAACATTAGCCGCTTGTATAGGCAACAAATTTGATTTAGCAATTCTCTCCCAAATCAGCGAACAACCTCTGACTTCCGCAGCAACACACCTCTGGGAAGCAGTTCAGTCCGGTCTGATTTTGCCCGTGAATAACGCTTACAAAATTCCGATCGCACTAGCAGCAAGCACAGGGTTAACAGACCAAATATCTAGAGACGTTACAGATGAATTGTCCCTACCAGTTGCTGATGCTGGTAGCGCAACTTATAAATTTTTGCACGAGCGAGTTCAGCAAGCAGCTTACGCTTTAATATCCGAATCTCAGAAACAAGAAATTCATCTCAAAATCGGCAGATTCTTGCTGCAAAACGCGCATCCAGAGCAATTAGAAAACCATATTTTCGATTTAGTCAACCAACTAAATGCAGCCCAACCAATCATCAGCAGTGAATTAGAAAAACTTCATTTATGTAAATTAAATTTAATGGCGGGCCGCAAAGCAAAAGCCAGTGCAGCTTATGAACTCGCTGTCAAATATTTGGCCGCAGGTATTGCATTGCTTCCCATGCAAAGTTGGCAAACCGACTACGACTTGACTCTTGCACTCTACGAGTCAGCAGCAGAAGCAGCTTACCTCAATACCGATTTTGAACAAATGGAAAAATGGGCAAAAATTGTCTTGCAATACGCCAAAAATGAACTAGACAAAATCAAAGTTTTTGAAATCCGAATCACAGCTTGTGCGATGCAAACCAAACTGCAAGAAGCGGTAACAATTGGTCGGGAATCACTCACAATGTTAGGAATAAACTTTCCAAAATCGCCAACTCCCCTCCACATTCAGCAAGCACTTACCAAAACCTCAGCTTATTTAACAGGAAAAAAGATAGAAGATTTAATTGACTTGCCTATGATGACCGAGCCGCGTAAATTAGCAACTATGCGCGTCCTTTCCAGTATGTTGTCGGCTACCTCGATTGTTGAACCCATACTGTTGCCGTTGATTGTCTGCGAGCAAGTTAATTTATCTATAAACTACGGAAACTCTGCTTTTTCTGCCTTCGGTTATGCTAATTACGGAGCAATTTTAAAAGGAATAGTTAGAGACATTGAATCGGGCGAGCGATTTGGTCAATTAGCATTAAATTTGATCGCTCGGCTAAATGCTTTAGAATTCAAAAGCAAGACTCTTAATTTAGTTGCCTTCATTTTGATGCACGGCAAACATCACGTTAAAGATACTTTACCTCTGTTAGAAGAAGCCTATCAAAGCGCGCTCGAAAATGGTGATTTAGAATCGGTTGGATATTCTGCCGTAAATATTTGTCAGTCCTTGTATTTTATTGGTCAAGAATTGCCGCAACTGGAACGAAAAATGGTAAATTACAACCATTTGCTATTTCAACTAAAGCAAGAAACGGTATTGACTTGGAATCAAATATATTGGCAAACAGTTTTGCAATTGATGGGGAAAATGGAAAGCCCCGACATTTTATTACGTGAAGCTTACAGCGAAAAAACATTATTGCCGCTGCTGTTGAAAGTTAACGATCGAGTGGGACTTCAAACTTTTTACTTACAGAAATTAATATTAGCCTATTTATTTGGCAATGTCGAGCTGGCGCTAGAAAATGCAGCGCAAGCCGAAGTTTATTTAGACGGAGTTGTGGGGTTTATTAATGTTCCTGAATACCATTTTTATGATTCTCTAGCCCGACTCGCAGCATATCCATCGGCAACAAAAGAGGTACAAGAAGAGCATCTTTTTTACGCAAACACCAACCTAAAAAAAATGCAAAAAAAAGCACTTTCTGCGCCGATGAACCTCCAGCACAAATGTGACTTGATTGCTGCTGAAAAAGCTCGAATATTGGGAGATATTGTGAGAGCAATGGAATATTACGACTCCGCAATTGCTGGAGCGCAAACAAACGGATACATACAGATACAAGCACTAGCAGCAGAATTGGCAGGAGCATTTTATTTATCGATTGGACGAGAAAGAATTGCGAAAACTTACTTGACAGAAGCGCGTTATTGCTATCAGCGCTGGGGAGCTAAAGCGAAAGTAGCGCATTTAGAATCAAAATACTCGCAGTTGCTGACTTCACCCTCGATTTCAACTAATATCGAAACTCACAAATCTACGAGTAGCGCTTGCACTACGAGCGACGGTGCAGGCGTACTAGACTTGACAACAGCAGTAAAAGCATCGCAAACCTTAGCGGGCGAAATAGTTCTAGACAAACTGCTGGCAAAACTGATGAAAATTGTTATTGAAAATGCCGGGGGACAAAAAGGCTTTTTAATACTAGAAAAATCTGGTCAATGGGTGATTGAAGCATCAGGCTCTGTGGATGTCGAGCGGGTTAATGTAATGCAATCAATTCCGATAGATTTTGTATGTGAGGATCGAGAAGTAACTTTGCTGGCAGTTTCTGTTGTCAACTACGTCGCTCGTACCCAGGAAAGTATAGTTTTAAATGATGCCACCCGCGAAGGACAATTTACTCGCGCACCTTATATAATTGCGGTTCAACCTAAATCAATTCTTTGCACTCCCTTAATCCATCAAGGCAAACTCAGTGGCATTTTATATTTAGAAAACAATCTGACTACAGGCGCTTTTACGCCAGACAGGTTGGAACTATTAAAACTGCTGTCTTCTCAAATTTCTATCTCGATTGAAAACGCCCAACTTTACATGAACTTGCAGCAATTCAATCAGAATCTTGAAAACTTAGTTCAGCAGCGTACCTGCGAATTGTCCCAAACTTTAGAAGACTTAAAATCGGCTCAAAATAAACTGGTAGAAGCGGAAAAAATGGCTGCTCTCGGAGGGTTGGTTGCAGGTGTCGCCCACGAAATAAATACTCCCATCGGCGTAGGTATCACTGCCGCCTCGCTACTGGCTGAAAAAGTCACCAAATTTTTGGATCTTTACAGCAAGGGACAAATTAAACGATCGGAGCTAGAAAAATTCCTGGATACGGCGCTGCAAAGCAGTAATATGATCTTATCCAACCTCACGCGGGCGGCAGATTTGATTCACAGTTTTAAAGAAGTGGCTGTAGATCAGTCGAGCGAATTAAAACGCACGTTTAACGTGAAAAACTATCTAGAGGAGATTTTGACATCCTTAAGCGCCAAACTCAGAAGAACTAAGCACAAAGTAGAGATTAAGTGCGATGAAAATATTGTACTGGACAGTTACCCCGGTGTGTTCTCTCAAATTGTGACAAATCTGGTGTTGAATTCCCTAATTCACGCTTACGATGGAGAAAATGGGGGGATTCTGGCGTTTGATTTGAAACTAGAGGGCGATCGGCTAATATTTGAATATGCCGATAACGGCAAAGGAATTACCCCAGAAAATCTCAGTAAAATTTTTGAACCATTCTTTACGACAAAAAGAGGTCAGGGCGGCACAGGATTGGGACTGCACATTATTTACAACCTTGTCACGCAAAAACTAAAAGGCAGAATTCGCTGCGAAAGTCAAGTACAAAAAGGCACAAAATTTATGATAGAATTTCCTGTTATAAGAAGAAATTAGTTATTATACTGTCAGTTTTAATATAATTCTATTTAGGAGAACGATAAATGTCAGAAGCTAGTAAAAATGTGTTGGCTGCGGGCGATGACGAATTAATAGTGGCAGGCGACGATGAATTAATATTTGCCGACGAAGACGAGACGGAAGACAAGCCGATCGCAGGCAGTTGGAAAATATTGATTGTAGACGATGAAATAGAAATTCATAATATTACAAAACTCGCTTTAAATGAATTTATATTTGAAAACAAAGCGATCGCATTTATCAGCGCTTACTCAGGTAAAGAAGCCAAAGAAATAATCGAAGCCCATCCAGACATAGCCTTGATTTTACTCGATGTAGTCATGGAAACAGAAGAGGCAGGCTTGGAAGTAGTAAAGTACATCCGCGATATTTTAGAGAATCAAGTAGTACGGATTATTTTGCGTACCGGACAGCCAGGACAAGTGCCAGAAGATGTAGTAATTGTCAGCTACGATATTAATGATTACAAAACAAAAACAGAACTAACAAACAAAAAGTTATTTACCACGGTAGTGACAGCACTCAGAGCATTTCGCGCCCTGACTCAAATTGAAGCCAGCAAAAGTGAACTAGAAAAAATAGCAGCAGCGTCAGCGCGCTTTGTACCCAAAGAATTTTTGAAATTCCTCCAAAGAGAAAGCATAGTTGATGCCAGATTGGGAGACTCTGTACAGGCAGAAATGACGATTATGTTTGCTGATATTCGTTCATTTACAAGTTTGTCAGAGAGTATGTCTCCCCGAGAAAATTTTGAATTTCTCAACTCTTACTTAAGCCGAGTTGGCCCAGTTATCCGCCAGTACAACGGTTTTATAGATAAATATATTGGCGACGGGATTATGGCTTTGTTTCCTAACTGTGCTGAAGATGCTGTGCAAGCGGGAATAGAGATGCAGCAGCAAGTTAAAATTTATAACAAACACAGACAAAATTGTGGATACAAACCTATTTCTATAGGGATTGGCTTGCATACTGGAACTTTAATGTTGGGTACTATTGGCGAGGCGGAACGGATGGAAAGTACAGTCATTTCTGATGCTGTAAATTTAGCCTCTAGGGTGGAAGGATTGACAAAGCTTTATGGAGTTGGTATTGTTGCTAGCGTTCAGACTTTGTGCCGGATTGACGACCCCCAACATTATAAGTGCCGATTTCTCGATCGCGTTCAAGTAAAAGGAAAACAAGCGCCGGTGGCTGTGTTTGAGATTTATGACGGCGATTCGGATATGATGATCGAACTAAAAGGAAAAACCCAAACTGATTTTGAACAGGGCATTTTTTTTCACTACCAGCAGCAATTCGCGCAAGCGAGGCAAATGTTTATGCGTGTCTTGCAAGTGAACAAGTATGATAAGGCTGCATTGTTTTATGCAGAACGCTGCGATATGTTGATGAAGAATGCACTGATTATGACTTTGGAAGGGATAGAGATATAGGGCATGGGGCATGGGGCATGGGGCATGGGGCATGGGGCATGGGGCATGGGGCATGGGGCATGGGGCATGGGGCCGAAAAGAATTAGGAAATGGGCATCAGCTAAGACAGTGAACAGTGAACAGTGAACAGTGAACAGTGAACAAATAACTTAATTTATGCGATTAAAATCTCTTGATGTTTTTCGCGGAATTGCGATCGCCTCAATGATTCTAGTGAACAACCCCGGCAGTTGGAAACAGGTGTATCCGCCGCTAGATCACGCAGAATGGCACGGGTGCACCCCGACAGACTTGGTATTTCCCTTTTTTCTGTTCATCGTTGGCTGTGCGATGTCCTTCTCGCTGTCAAAATATACTGAAACTACTACAAAAATAGAAACAAATATTTATTGGCGAATTGCGCGGCGGGCGGCGATTTTATTTGTATTAGGATTGCTGCTAAATACATCTTCGATCGCCCTTGACGTACTTTTGAACGGCGCCCCAGTGGAAAATTTCGGTAAAATCAGGATTATGGGAGTATTGCAGCGCATCGGTTTAGCGTATGCAATTAGTGCGATCGCGATTCTGAACCTTTCCCCCCGCAATCAAAAACTGCTCGCTGTTGCGGTGCTTTTAGGCTATTGGGGCGTATTATTCGTATTTGCTGTAGGGGGGTACACTGAATACGCACTGACGCCAGAGGGATATTTGGGTGGATATGTCGATCGGCTAATTCTGGGTAGCCAACACCTCTACAAAGGCGGCCCCTTCGATCCTGAAGGACTGTTGAGTACGTTACCAGCAGTTGTCACAGTTTTGTCTGGCTATTTTACAGGGGAATGGCTGCGCGTGCAGCCAATCAAAACCCGGACGAGTTTAAATTTAGTAATTAGTGGATTGTGTTGCTTAGTAATTGGTCATTTGTGGGGATTTTTATTTCCGATCAACAAACAATTGTGGACGAGTTCCTATGTAGTTTTTACCGCTGGTTGGGCTTTGCTTTTGCTAGCAGCTTGCTACGAAACAATAGAAGTGCGAAAGTGGAAATGGGGATGGCCGTTTGAAATCATGGGATTGAATGCAATTTTCTTGTTTGTGGCCTCTGGTATTGTCGCTAGACTTTTGTTAAAAACTCATATCGGCATTGGTAAAACTGCTCCAACTACCTACAGTTGGATTTATGAAAACTGGTTTGTGCCTTGGGCTGGGCCGTTGAATGGTTCTCTGGCTTTTGCGGTGACTGCGGTATTGTGTTGGTGGTTGATTTTGTATGGAATGTACCGCCGAGGTTGGACGATTAAAATTTGATAAGTTTGGTGTAGTTGATGTAACTCTTTTAATAATCTCAGATAAGGGCGATCGATCTTTCTAGCAAAACACCTGTTTAAGTTATAATTGAAGGCAGGAGGATATATTATGCCGACTAATGTTCGAGAAATTTATCTTCAAGTTGTCCGCACTTTGCCACCAACGGAGCAACTACACTTAGCAACTCTAATCCTCAACGATTTATCACAAGAAAATGTCTCTGTCGTGGAGCAAAGTGATACTTCGACTCAGGAAGATTGTCTCGATGTAACAACTCGATCGATTCAAATTGAAGAAGTCCTAGCAGGGGTGAATAATGATAGTGGTTTGGAGAATATTCAACAACAGCTTTGTCAAGAAATTTGCGATCGCCAACAAGCTGAAATTAATTTGCAACAAACCCTTGCTACCTTACGGGATGCACAAATGGAACTACTACTAAAGGAGAGGGAGCGATCGCACCTATTAAACCTCTTACAAAAATCCTTTTGATCAATTGATGGGACGGGCTCTCCGGCCCATCCCACAAAAAAAATAAATCTTGTGGGATGGGCCGGAGAGCCCGTCCTAATTATTTTTGCAAGAGTTCTATTCTTAAAGCTGAGTTAGATCGATACCCAATTCTTGCAGTTTTGCAGCCATGCGATCGCGCTGTTGCTGAATTTCATCCCGCTGTTGCTGAATTTCATCCCGCTGTTGCTGGATTTCATCGCGCTGTTGCTGAATTTCATCCCGCTGTTCCATTAACTCGACATAAGATAAAAACCTTTGTCCGTCGGGACGAATTATCTCTAATTCTGGTTCTGCAAATACGAACCGAACTCCCAAACGCGGACTGATCCAGCCATCTAAAGACTCAATTACTGTTAGTCCTGCTTCAGTTCTTTGCCATCCAGTCAGATCGTTATTATCTGGATCGTAGAGATAATATTCTTCCACACCAAAGCGGTTGTAAAACTGCAACTTCAGCGCCATTTCCGATAGCGTATTTCCCGGCGACAAAATCTCAAAAACCACCTGGGGCGCGATATTATCTTCAAGCCATTGCTGATAAGACCCGCGATATCCTTTTGGTCTGCCAAATACCACCATAGCATCGGGGGCACGCCGAGTTTTATTGTCACCTTCGACGGGATACCACAATAAATCTCCGGCTACGAATACAGTTGGATTGTCTTTAAATAAGGCTTCGCACCCTTCTTTGAGTTTGACAATCCAACCAAATTGAAGGGTGTTATCTGACATGGGCTGTCCGTCGCTGTCTGGATACAGAACTTTTTCTGGTTGTTGAGTTGGCAGTAACTTAGTTTGTAATTGAGAAGTCATTTCATTTCTACCAGAAACTTCCACACCTAATTATAACCGACGAGAATGCCTCAACTGGTTTCAGCTTCAAGCTTTTAGCCTTCAAAGCCGATCGCCCGCCACCGCACCCTAACTATAAATGAGCCCAAATCGCTAAAATAAAAAAAAGATACGTAATAGGCAGGCCCGTTCAATGATCCCAACAGTTATAGAACAATCCGGTCGCGGCGAACGCGCCTTTGACATTTACTCGCGACTCCTGCGCGATCGCATCGTCTTCTTGGGCCAACAGGTTGACTCCGACTTAGCCAACCTGATCGTAGCCCAATTGCTATTTTTAGACGCCGAAGACCCGGAGAAAGATATTTACCTCTATATCAACTCCCCCGGCGGATCGGTAACAGCAGGTATGGGCATTTTTGACACGATGAACCACATCCGCCCCGACATTTGCACTATTTGTCTTGGTTTGGCCGCCAGCATGGGCGCTTTTCTGCTGAGTGCGGGCGCTAAAGGCAAGCGCATGAGTTTGCCTCACTCCCGGATTATGATCCACCAACCTCTGGGCGGAGCTCAAGGACAAGCTACCGATATTGAAATTCAGGCGAAAGAGATTTTGTACCACAAACAGCGCCTGAATCAATTTTTGGCAGATCATACCGGTCAGCCGCTTTCCCGCATTGAAGAAGATACCGAACGCGATTTCTTTATGTCGGCTGAAGAAGCAAAGGACTATGGTTTGGTCGATCAAGTGATCGATCGCCGTCCTTCTGCTAGCCGCCCGATCGCTGCTGTGGCGTAAATAGTCCTAGACGCACGGGTAGTCAGAAACCGGGTTTTTTGCGAAAATCCTTCGTTGTAATCCACAGATTAAGTAAAAAACCCGGTTTCTTTGGCCGGAAGCATCTCAGCTTTGCAAAAAGCATTTTTTTTTATAGTGCGAGCTGTCGCGAGCTCGCGTATTCTACAACTCGCGAGCGGGGACGCTCGTTGTAATCCACAGATTAAGTAAAAAACCCGGTTTCTTTGGCCGGAAGCATCTCAGCTTTGCAAAAAGCATTTTTTTTTATAGTGCTGTCCCCGCTCGCGTATTCTACAACTCGGGAGCGGGGACAGCACTATAAATGCCAAACTGAGATGCCCCCCCTTTGGCCTCAATTCGTCCAGAACTGGTAAATTAAAAATTAAAAATGGAGAATATTTCCCTGTTTTTAATTTTTATTTTTTATGAACCGCTCAATTACTGTTAATAAAAACAGTTTATAGTGATTCACTAAAGTCCGCAAGAAAGAAGGACTGAAGTCCTCACTACAAACCTGCAAGAAAGAAGGACTAAAGTCCTCACTACAAACCTATTTTCCTGATTGTTAAGGTAAAGATTCGAGATATTGCAGGAAGTCGAACAATTCTTCTCTATTTAAGAAATGTCGTGCTTCTTTGCCGTAACCTTGTTTGAGATAATCTTTTCCTTGGTTGGCTGTCCATCCCAATCTCTTGATTTCTTCGGTGGTTCTGCTGTAGATTTCTAGATATTCTAGGAAATCTGCCAACTGTTCGCTAGCAAGTTCTCTCTGCGATGACTTGCCATAATTTTGTTCGAGACAGTCGGTTTCCTGTTTTTTTGTCCATCGCAGCCGTTTGAGAATTGCGTCTATTTGGGCGATCGTATCAGAATCATCTTCGATCGCATCGCTGGGAATTCCTACCGCGATCGGTTGCAATTCCCGGACTTCGGCCGCACCTTGCGACAGTTCGCTTTGGCTAGTATTTGGCACTTCCAATTCTGGAAGCGGTTCGCCGTAGCTGGAAGACAGCCAAGCGTCCGAGTCTAACTGCTTCGGTACAAATCCCACCGCCGGAGGTAAATCGACTGTTGGCGGCAAAGGTTCCGCTACAGGTGCGATCGTCGGCTCTGCATTTAATTTGGTTTCCCTATTGACAAAATTGCTTTGATGTGGTATGTCAATTTTGTCTGGAACAGGCATTTCTAAAACCGGAAGCGGAGCAAGGGCTGGCCCAACGGGAACGGGAACGGGAACAACAGGAGGGGGGGCTACGGGAACGGGAACAACCGGAGCCGGAGCCGGAACGGGAACAACAGCAACCGGAGCCGGAACGGGAACAGCAGCAACCGAAGCCGGAGCCGGAGCCGGAACGGGAACAGCAGCAACCGGAGCCGGAGCAGCAGCAAATGCGAGGACAGCAATCGCTCGCGATCGGGCGCGGTCTTCAGCATCCTCAACAGACTCAGCAGCGGACATACCAGTAGCGAGAGTTTTGCCGTCAACCTGAACCAGACAGCGAACCACAAACTTACCGTGATGAATAGTCAGCAACTCACAGATCAACTGTCCAGCGGGATAAAGGGCGCGAAATTCAGCAAACATAATTTTTTGACCCCGAAACCAGAAGGGGCTGATGACTTAAGTTTAGTACAACCCAGAGAAAACATTTTTCTGAAAGCACATATTCAACATACAATAAATGTAAGGTGAATCATCCGCGCAACCTTTCACGCGACTAAACCCTATCCCACATCCGGCGGTTTAAGCTAACAAGCACCGGGCGTCATTTCTACCTATAGGAGATGACACAGCAACTAGGCAAAAGTAGTAAAAGTCTCCGGTTTTGTGTACCTTGCACTTTCTACAGCACAGATTGCTCCCTACCCTGAATTGCACCTCCGTCCGCAAGGGCAGAACGCTTGCAAAAACAGGGGTATCGCAGCGGCGAGCTACTAGCAATTTTGCCTTGAGACGGTAAAATCTTTGGCTTTAGCACAAGGCAAGAGGCACTTCAAAAAGCAGAAGAAAGCAGGAAAAAGGCAGAAGGAAAAAGGCAGGAGGCCCAAATGCAAATTTTCTCCCTCTGCATCTCTCCATCTCCCGATCCAGGACTCAACCCGTCGCTTTCAGCATCGAGTCATCTTTTAAGAACCGACAGGGGCTTTCTACTTCGCGAAGAGCTCGGCGCTGCAAGCCAAAAGCAAAGGAACCAACGCTAAAAAATTGTATTGGGGAATAGGGTATGGGGTATTTGTCTGCACCATCATCTGTCATTTGCTGACAGACAGCAGACAATTAGCGACTGCTGGTGTGGGGAAATAATCTGAAAAAATCCCCGCGCACGGGTAGCACCGACTGTGCTGGTATCTCCACCTACTAACCCGCGCATTTGTTGGGAAGCAGGCACAGCGAGGGCAAGAGAGGGTGCGGCTGATTTCGCCAAAATTAGACTAATTGCTGGAAACAAGAGGATCGATCGCTACATGGAATTTTCTATCGCTGCACTGCTGGCAAATTTTACAGAAGACAAATTAGTGGCTCCCAAAGCACTAGAAAAAAAACTCGACTGCAATGATGAAACCAGTCAACTCAAACTTCAAATCGCATTAGAAGCTCTAGAGAAAATTGGCATATTAGTCAAAGACAAAGGCCGCTATCGTCGAGTAGCTGAAGATGACGTGGTAGAAGCAAAACTGCGCTGTTCGAGCAAAGGATTTTGCTTTGCAATTCAAGATGCTGAAGGTTCAGAAGACGTTTATGTGCGGGAAAGTCACCTCTCGACTGCTTGGAATGGCGATCGAGTTTTAGTGAAAATTATCAAAGAAGGTAGCCGCCGCCGATCGCCCGAAGGCGAAGTTATGCTGATCCTCGAACGCGCTAACCCCTCGGTACTGGCGCGAGTCAAGCAAACCGCCACCCCCACCGGCCGCGTCAGCTACAGAGCAATTCCCCTGGACGATCGCCTGTTGTTTGAACTAGACTTGCTCGCCAACGGTACAAATCTCCAAGAGGCGATCGACCATTTAGTACACGTCGAAGTCAAACGCTATCCCCTGGGAACCCACCGCCCAGTCGGGAAAGTAGTACAGGTACTCGGTTCCGACGCCGAAGCCGCCGACGACCTCGACATCGTATGCTGCAAGCACGACTTGCCGCGCTCCTTCCCCGCAGCCGTCATCAAAGCAGCCGAAAATTTGCCCAGCAAAGTCAAAAAAACCGACATCAAAAAACGGCTAGATTTGCGGAACATCTTGACTGTTACCTTCAGCAGAAATGAACCGATAGAAACCAACGGCGAAAATGATGCCCCGAAAACTCAGCAGGAAAGTTTCTCAGACGACGCAACCGAAAACGAGTTTGACCCCACCTCATTCCTCTCAGATCCGCCAATAGAACACGCATTGTCGATCGAAAGTCTGAAGTCCGGCGGCTGGCAAGTTGGAATCCACGTCACCGACGCCGCCGAGTACGTACAGCCCGAAACTCCCCTAGATCGCGAAGCCCGCAAACGAGGCACAGCAGCCCATTTGGGAGAAAAAATCATCGCCGTAGTGCCAGAACTCCTCAACGAGCGCTGCTCCCTGCTGCTAGACACCGAACGGCTGGCATTCAGCATCATGCTCACCCTAGACGAATCAGGAGAACTCCTAGAATACGAAATTCAAACCAGCGTCATTCACATTGACTACCAGCTAACCTACGAGCAAGCTCAAGCAATTATCGAACCAGGCTCCGATGCCGAAGATCCCGCTTTATCCTCCGCCCTCCGTCCTTTCCTCGCTCAAATCTCCGCAGCCTCAAAGGCTGCCAGACAGGCGAGGCTCAAGCGGGGAGCTTTTGAACTAAATTTGCCAGATGCTAACTCTCACTTCGACGACGAAGGCGAATTAGGAGCTTTTGCAACGGCTCCCGCCGCCCAGTCGGCTGTCTCGGAGTTGGTCGTACTTGCCAACGAAGCTGTCGCCACTCACCTGCAAGCCTTGGGAGTGCCAGCAATCTACCGCGTCCAACCGATGCCAGATCCAGCAGACATTCAAGAGTTCATCAAACTCTCCAACAACCTCGGAGGCGAACTGTATCTCGAAAACGAGGAAGAAGTTCTGCCCTTTGACTTCCAGCGATTTACCCAACAGTTTGCCGGCCTCAAGTCCGAAAGAGTTCTCACCTACCTGCTCGAAGACACGATGAAGCCCGCTGTTTACAGCACAACTCCCAAGCCGCACTTCGGTTTGGCCCTGTCAGATGGCTACACGCGCTGCACTTCGCCGCTTTCCCGCTACGCCGATTTGCTGGTGCTGCGGGTGTTGCACGCTGTGTTAGAGCAAGGCCGCAGCAGCCGCACAACTCGTGCGAAAGAAAAAGTCAACCTGCACCATTCCTCCTGTCACGGTCAAATTACTTGGAATGTCCTGCCGCCAGACTTGCACCACGAGTTTGAGACAGAGTTTGCAGCGGCGGTGGTACACCTGACGGAACGCGAAAGGGTTGCTGAGGATGCCGAAAGCGATTTGCAGGGATTGAAGAAAACTGGATTGATGAAAGAGCGCACCGGTCAAACTTTCCAGGGTTTGATTACAGGGGTGCAGTCTTACGGTTTCTTTGTGGAAATTGAGGTGCGGCCGCCGGAAAGTGAACTTTTGCGAGTTGAAGGGTTGGTGCACGTTTCTTCGCTGAAGGATGATTGGTATGAATATCGATCGCGCCAGCAAACTCTAGTTGGTCGCAAAAACCGCAATCAGTACCGTTTGGGCGATCGGGTAGAAGTTCAAGTCAAAAGCGTTGACTACTACCGCCAACAAATTGACTTAGTTGCAGTTGGTGGTGGCAGCCAAGCTTTTGATGATGAGGAATAGTCAGGTGACAGTTGACAGTTGACAGTTGACAGTTGACAGTTGACAGTTGATTTTCCTCAATACTTAGTTGTCATTGTCTAGCAACTAAGTATTGATAAATTGGGAGCAAACTATAGTCATAAATCATCCAAAAATAATTAACAACAGTCAACAGTCAACGGGAGCATCTCAGTTTTGATTTTATAGTGCTGTCCCCGCTCGCGATCTATCCAACTCGCGAGCTCTTAAGCTCGCACTGTGAAGAAATTGCTTTTTTGCAAAAGGTGAGATGCTCCCACAGTCAACTAATAACTAACAAATAACAACTAACAAATAACAACTAACAAATAACAAATGACAAATAACTACCCGCTGATTGTAGGAGTGACTGGAGCATCGGGACTGATTTACGCCGTGCGGACTTTAAAATATCTGTTGGAAGCCGATCGCGCCGTCGAACTGGTAGCATCAAAATCTACCTACATAGTTTGGCAAAGCGAACAGAACATCCGAATGCCCGCAGAACCGACTTTGCAAGAAGAATTCTGGCGAGAACAAGCAGGAGTACCCAATTCTGGCAAACTCCGGTGTCATCCCTGGCAAGATGTTGGTGCTAATATTGCTAGCGGATCGTTTCGCACCGAAGGGATGATGATTATTCCCTGTAGCATGAGTACACTAGGCAAGTTGGCGGCTGGCTTGAGCTCGGATTTACTCGAAAGAGCGGCCGACGTTCAGCTCAAGGAAGGGCGAAAATTGGTACTTGTACCTAGAGAAACCCCTTTTAGTTTGATTCACCTGCGGAATTTAACTACCTTAGCGGAAGCTGGAGCTAGAATAGTGCCAGCGATTCCTGCTTGGTATCACAATCCGCAAACTATTGAAGATTTGGTAGACTTTGTTGTGGCTCGGGCTTTAGATCAGTTGGGGGTTGATTGCGTTCCTCTCAAACGCTGGAAGGAAGAAGAGTAGTCAGTTGGCAGTTGGCAGTTGGCAGTTGGCAGTTGATAGTTGATAGTTGGCAGTTGGCAGTTGGCAGTTGGCAGTTGGCAGTTGATAGTTGATAGTTGGCAGTTGGCAGTTGGCAGTTGATAGTTGATAGTTGATAGTTGACAATAATCAATAATCAATAACCAATAACCATTACCCATTACCAATTACCAATTACCAATTACCAATTACCAATTACCCATTACCAATTACCCATTACCAATTACCCATTACCCATTACCCATTACCCATTACCAATTACCAATTACCCATTACCAATTACCCATTACCAATTACCCATTACCCATTACCCATTACCCATTACCAATTACCCATTACCAATTAAAATTTGATATGCGTCCTGTATTATTGCTCGTGATTGTGGTAGGGCTAACTATTTTTGCCTTACAAAATGTGGAGCCGGCATTATCGCTGGTATTTTTGGGAATTCGATCGCCCGCTTTACCCTTATCTATCTGGATTTTGCTCAGCATGGGGACGGGAGTTGTCACGTCTTTATTGATTTCTGCTTTGCTTTCCTTTTCAAATTACCTATCTCAAACACGAACTCCCAGCGGGCGCAACATTCGCAGCCGTGAGGCTGTCTCAGCAGACAGGAGAACAGCTTACGCGCCTCCTCCTCCTCCCAGAAAACAGGAGATTGACCCCGATTTTGAGACGGAAAATAGCCAAACTTCCGATCGAACTGAGTACGGGACACCGGCAGGCTACACTCCGCAGACTTTCCAACCAGAAACTCCAAACCCTGCTGTTGCCAAGAATTACAATCAACCGACAATTATTCAAGCCGCAGATGATGAAGATGATTGGGTTTCAGATGGCTCAAAATCGGTCTCTGGCGGCAGCGATGATGATTGGGGGGACGATCGCGATTTTGCCGATCGACCGCAGGTAAATGACGTTCCAGCAGCAAATCCGAGGGCTTACGAATCGAAGCAGGAACCAAAAAGCAAGTCTTGGGCTGGCTCAGTATACTCCTATGGCTATCGAGATCCCAGCAAGTCGGGGGTGGGACAAACAGAGTCTGTCTACGATGCAGAGTATCGAGTGCTGGTTCCCCCGCAAGATCCCATACCTCCAGGGGGTGGCGCCCAAGTACCCCAAAATCCTAGTGCAGACACAGAGGATGATTGGGGATTGGATGAGGATGATGTCTTTGATGAGGACGACTCACGTCCCAGCGACGGCCCGATTAACCTGAAAAAATAGCAAAATATTGGAGGATTTGACGGTGGATTTGTTGAGGGGAGTTAATATCTATCTCGTCGGGATGATGGGTGTGGGCAAAACCACGGTGGGGCGGATTTTGGCAAGGGAATTAAAATACCGTTTTTTTGATACGGATGAACTAATTGTGCGAGTTGCTAATCAGTCAATTGCTGAGATTTTCGATCGCGAAGGCGAAGAGGCTTTTCGGGAATTAGAAACGAAAGTGCTCGGCGAATTGGCTGCTTATCAAAATTCGATCGTGGCTACGGGCGGCGGTATTGTTGCCCGATCAACAAATTGGGGTTACTTGCATTACGGTATCGTGGTGTGGCTGGATGTGCCGATAAACCAATTGTGCGATCGACTGCGATCGGACAGCACTCGGCCCCTACTGCGGGAGGGAGACCTCAAATCTAAGTTGGAAAGCCTTTTGAGCGAACGAGAGCGTTTCTACGCTCAAGCAGATGTCCGAGTTGGCATTTCCGGAGGCGAAAGGCCTGAAGAAGTTGCGCGTCGGGCGATCGAGGAAATCAAAAAAGTTCTAGAGGAAGGAAGAAGGAAGAAGGAAGAAGGAAGAGGGAAGTCGGAAGAAGAAAGCAACGGTTTCGACAATTAAAAACGTCCTAACCCTCTGGCTCGGTTGCTCGATCGGATCTAAAACAGAGTCTGATATCAATTGAGACAGTCATAAAGCGGGTTTCTGGGAAAATAGCCGATTTTTGATGACTTGTGAATTCCGTAAAAATACTGATTTCTGGGTGAGTGTGTCGGTTTTACCACCGAATATTTGGGAATCAACCGGGTTTGAATAAATGTGGCGCGTAAGTTTTATTAAGTGTGAGGATTAAGCGATGGAGCTTTTGTGCAAAAACTAATGGCAGACTCGTCTGATGCGTTAAAGTCGGCTATTGAGTTCTCTCTAAAAATAAAATGGCCCCACCGCTGAAGGGCTGTAGGGCGCAAGGACAGTTAAACGCTAACCTCATTGTCGGAAAAATTAGCATTGATGTTATCCTCCTGTGTGACGATTTTGCGATCGTCCATTGACTCATCAATGCTCTCGTATCAAAAAATGTAACCCAAGATCGATCGAATTCAACCTGTCCTATTCTAAAAACAATACCTCATGCATTCTGACGAGCAGCTCCCTAAAGCTGCTTTTTTATTGGGATTTAGTTTTTGGCTGCCGGAGTTACGGATCTTGGGAATAAGATTTTGAACAACAGTCGCTACAGATTGATATTGCCATAGTGGTTTTCAGTTGCACTCCAGGTTCATTAATTGGTAATGGGGAATTGGGAATTGGTAATTGGTAATTGGGAAGCTCTACCTCATGAAATTTGAAAACTGCTAGAATTAAGGCCCGAAGACCTTAGTCGGGGGCGGTGGGTATTGAAAAAAACGATATGTATTTATTGATGAGCGATCGCATAGTTTTGCGCTAAATATCCGTTGCGAGTTGTAGAATTTGGTTGGGTGAATTGCCCGTTCCTCATTAAGGTAATACTAGCCTGCCTGTTCTTGACAAAAACTCGATCGCTCCGCCCACCCCCAAACCAGTTAAAGAAATAGTAGCTAATATCGCAAAAGTCCGCCATCTTTGGTGCCCAAACATTTGAATATCTAGTCTTGCCAAAGCTCCGGCTGAAGTCAAGACTAAAACCGTCACAAAAAGGTGCATCCAGGTAACAACTATAACTGCCAAAAAAGCTCCTACAATAATCGAAATAAAAGCCCCACTATCACTCGAAAACCAGCGCATGAGCCATCTTTTTATCTCCTTCAGCGGGAATGACAACGCGATAGCTAACACTAAAACAGCAGCCACGGCGAAAAACCAAGTCAGGTGCGGGGGAATATCAAATTCAGATAATTTCCAGCCAAAAATGAAATAAGTAACAAAAAGTAGAGTTAAGGAAAACCAAGAATTTAGTTTCATTCGATATACAAATTAGGGGAACCAAGCAACATAAAGATGACCCCGCCCAAAAACGGTTATTTGCTTGCCGGCACTCATAATGGTCGATTCCAAAATTTTAGACTCATGCTTAAACTTCCAGATTCACGGCGCTACGAGTAAATCTAAAATTATTCAATCTAAAATCTAAAATCGGCTGACCCGATAAATTTGTGTGCGGGCTTAGAGGTTAGTAGAAATAGCTTGCACCGGACAAGTAGGGATGCACTGCTCGCAGACGATACAGCGCGATCGAGCAAACGTTAGTTTAAAGCTTTCTGGGTCAAGGGTCAAGGCTTCTGTCGGGCAAACCCCCGTGCACAAGCCGCAGTGAACGCAGGTATCTTCGTCGATGAGTATTTCCCTGCTGGCTAGGGAAACGCCGATATTTTGCGATCGCATCCAGTCGATCGCCGCTTCTAGTTGGTCAATGTCCCCTGATAACTCTAGCACCAGTTTGCCCACTTGATTCGGAGCCACCTGAGCGCGGATAATGTTGGCTGCAACATTAAAATCCTTGGCCAGTCGATAGGTGACAGGCATTTGGATCGATCGTTGTGGAAACGTCAGCGTTACCCGTTTTTTCACTGTTACCTCGGTAATTTACAAACACAATCTTTCTTATCTTATTGTTTTAGCGCACTTGCTCTAATTACTGGCCTCAGCCAATTTTTTGATGAGATTGGTCTGATTATCTCAAAATGTGGTATAATTTAAAGTGTTTATTAAAAATAAAAACATAGAAATAAGATCCCAATTTATTTTATGAGTCTTAATTCGCCCAACTCAACTCCTGCACCCGCAGATTCCGAAATAAATGCCGCCGCGCGCGTCAGAAACTTATTGATCGTATTAGCAGCGATCGCCCTTTCAGTATCCCTCTTCTTAGGAGTGCGAACTCAAACGCCATCAAGCAGTCTCACCGAAATGGCAAAAGCCTCCGCACCGATAGCAACAGCCTTAACAAACGGCAAGCCAACACTCATGGAATTTTACGCTGATTGGTGCGGTAGCTGTCAAGCAATGGCTAAGGACTTAAGCGCCATCAAACAGAAATATGCCGAACCAATGAATTTTGTCATGCTGAATGTAGACAATGACAAATGGCTGCCAGAAATCAGCAAATATCGAGTAGATGGCATTCCACACTTTGTCTATTTGAATAATAAAGGCAGCAGCGTTGCTGAAACGATCGGCGAAACACCGCGCAGTATTATGGAAGATAATTTAGAGGCTTTAATTGCAGGAAAACCAATACCGCACTCGCAATCTTCCGGTCAAGTTTCTGATTTTACTCCCGCCACAGGCCCTGTAAAAACAAGCAGTTCAGACCCGCGCGCCCACGGAAGTCAAGTACAGTAAATTAAGGAAGAAGGAAGAGGGAACAGGCATCTTGCCTGTTGCTATTTGTGGGAGCATCTCAGTTTTGCATTTACAGTGCTGTCCCCGCACAGCAAAGCTTGTACAAGCTTTGCTGTGCGGGGACAGCACTACGATAAAAAATGCTTCTTGCAAAACTGAGATGCTCCCCTATTTGTGATAATGCAAGATGCTTGTTCCACAATCAATAAACATTCTTGTGGAACAGGCATCTTGCCTGTTCCTATTTGCGATAACTTACAGAAATTCAACAGCCGATCGCAACTTATGTCAATTTCGGTTGAGGGCGACTACCTCTAAAGGAATATTCAAAAAAACTTTATTTACATTTTATTGAATTTTATTATAATTGCAAAAAGTGGAGTGTAAATAGTCGATCGCTCCCAATCAACAATAAAATGCGATCGAAAAGAAGTTGGTCGCAATCCCCCGATTCATGCCTTCGCAGGCTGAGTGAGACCCTAAACTTTTCAATCTAAAATCGAATAATCCCCAATAGTCTAATCTAAAATCTCTAATCTAAAATCGCATGACAGCCGACAAACCCGGATTCAGCATTAGCAGCATCTCAATCCGCCGCCACATCGGCACTATAATGCTGACATTGGCGATCGTCGTAGTGGGCATTTTCTACATCACCCAACTGCCCGTTGACTTGCTACCCTCCATCACCTATCCCCGCATCAGCGTGCGCCTAGACGCACCGGGAGTCTCCCCAGAAGTCGCAGTTGACGAAATTACCCGCCCCCTCGAACAAGGACTTTCCGCCACAGAAGGAGTCACGCAAGTGTTTTCCCGCACCCGCGAAGGACAAGTCAGCGTCGATTTATTCTTCAAACCCGGCGGAGATATCAACCAAGCCCTCAACGACGCCACAGCCTCCGTCAACCGCATTCGCAACCGACTTCCCGATACCGTTGCATCCCCCACTCTATTTAAATTTGACCCTTCCCAACAGCCGGTTTACGAATTTGCGCTGACTTCAGACTCGCGCCAAGGCGTAGATTTGCGAGTATTCGCCGATGACGAATTAGCCAGGGAAATTAATGTAATTCCCGGAGTAGCTTCCGTTGACGTTTCCGGCGGCGTTCAAGAAGAAATTCAAGTTAATATTGACCTGAACCGGCTGCAAAGTTTAGGAGTTAATCTTAACGATGTTTTTAGTGCTTTGCGCGATCGCAATTTAGACACTTCCGGCGGCCGACTGCGCCAAGAATCCAACGAACCGCTGACTCGCACAATCGGTCGATTTAAAACAGCCGCCGAAATCAACAACCTTTCCTTTCAAATATCCGGTTCCAACCCGCCAAAACGAGTTTACCTGCGCGATTTTGCCAAAGTCAACGACGGCACAGAAGAACAGCGAGTCAAAGTTTTTCTCAATCAAAAACCCGCCGTTAAAATCAGCATTTTGAAACAGCCGGACGCCAACACAATTACTGTTGTAGACGGCGTAAAAAATCGCCTCAAAGAAATGCAGAAAGCGGGCTTGATTTCGGCAGATATGAAAGTAGTTACTACCTTAGACGAATCCCGCTTTATCCGCAATTCCTTAGCCGATGTAGCGAATGCGGGAATTTCCGGGGCCGTCTTGGCTGCGATCGCCGTTTTGTTCTTTTTAGGTTCCCTCAGACAAACGCTGATTATCTCTCTGACTATTCCCCTGTGTACTTTAGCTGCGATTATTTTAATGCGGCTGTTCGGCTTGTCGCTGAACTTGTTTAGTTTGGGCGGTTTAGCCTTGGGAATCGGTCAGGCAATTGACACCAGCGTAGTTATTTTAGAAAATATTGTAGTCGGTTTAAACAGCAACCCCGACCTCAAAAAAGGCAAAATCAAAAATCGCAAAGAACTCACAATAGAAGAGTCGGTAATGCGAAGTCAAGAAGTAGAATCAGCAATGGTTGCTTCCACGGCGGCGAACTTAGTATCGGTGCTGCCATTTTTGCTGATTGGCGGCTTCTTTTCCCTGCTATTTAGCGAATTAATTTTGACAATTTGCTTTGCAGTAGCAGCATCTTTGCTAGTAGCTGTAACTGTAGTACCGATGCTGACTTCTCGCTTGATGGGAATGTCTTATTCTAGCGGCGTCAGTCAATTCGGGCCGATAAAACATTTCAACCGCGGCTTTGAAAACGGCACGCGGGCTTACGGTGCGGTGCTGTCAAAAGTGCTGGGTTTGCGCTTAATTATCATTCCACTGGCTTTTATAATTTTAGGCTGCGGAACTTGGGTGATGGCAAGTCAAATTCCCCAGGAAATATTGCCAAGAATCAATACCAGCCAAGCCCGATTATTTGCTTTGTTTCCTCCCGGTACTAACTTGGAAACCAATCAAAAAGTAGTTGCAGCCGCCGATAAACTGCTGCTCGCACAGCCAGAAACCGAGTATACTTTAACCACAGCCGGAGGGCTGCTGTTCGGCAACAATACGATCGAGAATTTGCTCCGGGGAAGCAGCACGATTACGCTGAAAAAAGGCACAAATACGATCGCCTTTACGGAAAGAATGACTGAGGAATTAAGGAAAATAGACGTTCCAAAAGGCACTCGCCTGCGCTTAGTCCCAGAGGGAATCAGGGGTTTAGTGTTAACGAATTCCCCAGTCAGGGGCGGCGAAATTGATGTCATACTTCAGGGCCCAACCGAAAAATCATTGCAAGAAGCAGGCCGTAAGATATTAAAAGAATTGGATGAAAAGGTAAAATTAGCGCGGTTTCGGCCGGATGGAGACGCGCCGCAGTCGGAAGTGCAAATCCGTCCTGACTGGGAAAGAGCTTCTTTGTACGGGCTCAGTGCCCGAGACATTGGGGAGACGGTTCAAACAGCAATTGAAGGTTCTGTTCCGACTCAAGTGCAGCGGGGAAACCGTTTGGTAGACGTGCGCGTGCAGTTCGATCGCACTTCTGTCAAATCGATCGCCCAACTCGGACAAATTCCCTTATCTGGCAATAATAGCATCGTCCGTTTGAGCGATGTGGCAAAAATTGCGATCGGCCAAGCGCCGGGAGAAATTCAGCGTCTCAACCAGCGGCAAGTTTTCTTAGTTGTGGGAAACTTAAATCGCGGTGCAAGTTTGGGCGATGCTGTCAAACAAGTCGATGCAGTTTTATCAGAAATAAAGCTGCCGCCAGGAGTTACAATTGTGCCGAGTTCGGCTGCGGAAACCAACCAGCAATTGCAAACTTCTCTGAAACTTTTGGGCGGATTGGCGACTTTTTTAGTGTTTGTCGCGATGGCGGTACAGTACAATTCTCTAGTCGATCCGCTGGTGATTTTGCTGACAGTGCCGCTGGCGTTGGCTGGGGGTGTTTTCGGGCTGTACGTGACCAAAACTGCGATCGGGGCGACGGTGATGATCGGGGCAATTTTGCTCGTAGGAATTATCGTGAATAACGGCATTATTATGGTAGAATTAGCCAACCAAATTCGGGAAGACGAAAAGGTCGATCGCGCGACAGCAATTGTCAGGGCGGCACCTCAACGTTTGCGTCCGATTTTGATGACAACTATTACCACAGTTTTGGGTTTGTTTCCCCTCGCTTTGGGAATTGGAGAAGGTTCGGAGTTTCTGCAACCTTTGGGGGTTGTGGTGTTTTCGGGTTTGTCGCTGGCGACGCTGCTGACGCTGTTTATTATTCCGTGTTTTTATATTTTGCTGCACGATTTCTTTGGGATGTTTGGGGCGAAGAAGAAACCGCAAGCGGTTGCTGTTCCCGTGCAGAAGGCGGGGGGGAAAACTACGAATTGATGATAATTTAGTGCCAGCAAATACGCGCTTTACCGCAGTCCGGCAGGGGTTTAAACCCCTGCCTCAATATCTACAGTCGGTTTTTAACCGACTGTAGATATTGAGGGAAAGTGCGATGATTTTAGTTCTCTTCCAGAGGACTTTTGCTATGAGACAGGGGTTGAAAACCCCTGTCGGACTGGGAAACTTAGCAACAATACCAATACAGCATTTGATGTTAAGCGCGATCGCCCTTCACAAGATTTATCATCGCCCCCCATCATATTTCAAGCCTTTAAGGGACACCCCAGCCACCCCAGCCGACGCCCCACCAGCACCCCACAGACTGATATTTTGTAGCCTCAGTCTCATAAAGTTACATTCCGTTACAATAAAAAAGTAAACAGAACTTGCAGGCGAGCTTAAGAATCAATGCGCTTAATCTTAATGACCGGAAAAGGCGGCGTCGGGAAAACCTCCGTAGCCGCTGCTACAGGGCTGCGATGCGCCGAATTGGGATACAAAACCCTAGTGCTGAGCACAGATCCCGCCCACTCCTTGGCCGACAGCTTCGACATGGAACTCGGACATGACGCCCGACTCGTAAAACCCAATTTGTGGGGAGCAGAATTGGACGCCCTCAGAGAATTAGAAGGCAACTGGGGAGCAGTAAAACGCTACATTAGTGAAGTTTTGAGAGCCCAGGGACTTGATGGCGTACAAGCTGAAGAACTAGCCATTTTGCCGGGAATGGACGAAATATTCGGTTTGGTGCGGATGAAACGGCATTACGACGAGGGAATATATGATGTTTTAATTATCGATTCTGCTCCCACCGGCACAGCATTGCGGCTCTTGAGTTTGCCAGAAGTTGGAGGCTGGTACATGAGAAAATTTTACAAGCCATTGCAAGGCATATCAGCCGCCCTCAGACCTTTAGTTGAACCAATTTTTAGACCAATTGCGGGCTTTTCTTTGCCGAACAAAGAGGTGATGGATGCACCTTATGAATTTTATGAGCAAATCGAGGCTCTGGAAAAGATTTTAACTGACAATACTGTGACTTCGGTCAGGTTAATTACTAATCCCGAAAAAATGGTAATTAAAGAGTCTTTGCGCGCCCACGCTTATTTGAGTTTGTACAATGTTGCCACAGATTTAATCGTAGCAAATCGGATTATTCCCGAAGAAGTAACCGATCCCTTTTTCAAGCGCTGGAAAGAAAACCAGCAGCAGTACAAGCAGGAAATTCACGAGAACTTCCGGCCGCTACCAGTGAAAGAAGTGCCGCTTTATTCCGAAGAAATGTGCGGTTTGCCAGCCTTGGAACGCTTGAAAGAAACGCTTTACAAAGACGAAGATCCTAGCAAAGTTTATTACACAGAAAATACGATTAGGATTGTGCAGGACAACAATCAATATGTTCTAGAACTGTATTTGCCGGGAATTGCTAAGGATCAGATTCAGTTGAGCAAAACTGGTGATGAGTTGAATGTTCGGATTGGGAATCACCGCCGCAATATGGTATTGCCGCAAGCTTTAGCTGCACTGCAACCTTCCGGGGCGAAGATGGAGGATGATTATTTGAAGATTAAGTTTGCTTAATTTAACAGGACTTACGCAGGCACAATATAAATAGTTTGCCTGCCTAAGCTCTGTTGAATAGTTCTCTACCGATTCCTTGCCCAGCAAATTCTCTGCGGACGAACAACAACGACAGATGATTCCCTCTCCGAAATGCAATAAAACCAACAACTATCCCATTCCATGTAGCGACTAACTTTTTCTCGCTACTAAAGATTCTTGCTCTTAATTCTTCTAGGTCAGAAATCTTTTTCCATTCGGCAACGCTTTCTGGTGTTCCATCTGTGAGCTCCCATAGATCCGCAGAAGCCCACATACAAGCACTAATTTCTTGTTCGTCCCCAAGCTGCGGAGGTCGATAGGCAATTGAATTCATCATTGTGGTGCGATCGCGATATCAGTCTTCATTCATGGTTGAAATGGTGTACGCTGATGAAAGCGAAGTACCCAACCGCTGGTTGTTCGCGACCCAAGAGAGCTTCTGTGTGTATTAGTGTTAGTCTGCCGATCGCAACAGACGAGTAAAACCCTCTTGGTCAAAGTGTCTATCAGTGGTCAAGGCTTCCAGAATACCTCGATCGCGCATCAACACAAAAATTATACCCTTATACAGAGAATAAGTTCGATCATTTCGCTAGACCTTCCTGTTTGATTTCGTATCCCAATAGTCTAGAGAAGTAATCGAAAGTTTCTTGATGTCTGTCATACATATGTATGACCGAAGCCAATTTCCCATCTACAGTGAATACTCCATCAGGACAAACTTTAAAGCGATTCAAGGATTCGCCAGCAATTGTTAGTACAGGGCCTACGGCATTTTCATGAACTTCAAACGGAATATTATTAAACCCATCAGTATAGAAAAGATGATTAAAGACTGATTGCTCGATACCAATAAAGGGAGTTTTCAAAATTTCTGCACATAGAACTTCAAGGAAAGCATCGACTCCCTTGGAGCTTCCCATAATTGTGCCAATGCAAATAGCTGGTTTGCCTACCACCTTTTGCAAAGCCTTGGAACCGTAGCTATCGCCATACCACTTTGTATCCCAGTAATCGTCACCTCCATATTGGACATCCTGCTTAAAAAAGTGTAATTCTGAGGAATCTACCTCATCAAAAAAGGGTGACTGAAAAGCTACATCTTTTACATCTGACATAAAGACTTTCTTATACTGTGGATTCGTTTTTAGGAAGTCTCTGTAACTGAACCACCGGACAAAATGAGGATGATGCCATAGCTTCAATAGTTGAACGTACATTTCGTAAAATATAACTCTTAATGACGGTATATTTTGAGTTGATAGTGCTAGCCATTTTGTTGGGTAGAGTATACTTCTATTTAGAAGCTTCGAGAACTTATTTACACTAAAGGAATAGGTATTTGGAGTGTATGAAAATGTTACCGAATACTCTTTGGCTATTTGACAAAGCTGATTGTTAACATTATTCGTGCAGATTACTAAGTCGCATACTTGAGGAGCATAAACGCTACGAAGAGTTTTTGCAAATACCTCTAGTCTCTCTGGATTTAGATTAGTTGCAAATCCAAGGACAACATTCTCAATTTGGTAATCAGACATAGTTATAATCCTTCCTCAAAACAGATAAAACCTAACTATAGCAGCCCTAAATCAGTCGAAAAATTGATGGATGCCAGAACCTTTGGAGTGTAAGCGTTTTACTAGCGTATAATGCCAGCAAATCATTTAGGATTGGTATATCTAATATTACAGGCCGTTTAGGCTGATTGTCAAGTTTCTGGCTAAACACCCTATATGGGTTCAAAAGCCGAAAGTTTATGCCTAAAATCCCTATTTTATCTGATTAGACCGAAAGTTTCTGCCCAATCACCCAAATCGTGGTGTTATGTGGAAAATTTCGGGCATTATTATTTAGACCTGCACGCGATCGAGTGCGAGTCAAGCATTAGTCGTAGGGAGTGATTAGTCCGCTCGATCGCTAGCAAGCAACATCAAGTCAGCGCCGATCGCAATCTATTAGGTGATGGATTAATCGTCACACCCACGCTGAGGATCGCAAATTAAATAATTTACACAAGTTTGTGGGATGGGCGGGAGAGCCCGTTCTTTCTGGACGGGCTCTTCTGGCCCATCCCACAAGAATCATCAAATTATAAGTTATTTAATTCTCATTCCTTAGTGCGTCTAAATTAGGCATTCTCACTGTTTTTGAATCAGGATTACTCCAATCAGCAATAATGCAGTTCCTAAGATGCGAGACACGCTGAGAGAAATCTGGGTAACACCAAATGCGCCAGTAGAATCCAAGACAAGTGCCGCAATCATCTGTCCGGCAATCACCAATGAAAAAACCACCGCCACACCTAATTTCGGGATTGCGATCAATGATGCAACAAGATAGTATGCTGCAAAAACCCCACCGAACCAGGCCCATTGTGGAAGAGAATTGAATGCGGGAATGGAGCCCCGATTAGTCGCTCCGCTGGCCCACACTAAAGCGAGTGAAAGCAGAGTTACGAATACTGAGATCATTGTAGTGAGAACCGGAGAGCCGGTTGACGATCGCAAACGCGCATTCCAAGCCATGTGGTGGTAGTGTGTCAGCATCATTTTGCGATCGTCTGCGTTCATAAGACAGTGACTTTTGTAATGAGATGCCGTGTTGTGTTATATCACCACAAGCCATAACTCTTCGTGAACTCCAACGAAATGTCTGGGAGATTGCGAGGCATATCATCCCATGTATTCTGTCCTTGTAATGCTTCTATAACGACTTGAAGTGGCTTTGAGAATATGGCTGGAAAATCCGCCTCTTATGGAAACTGAATCTTAAACGCTAACTGTTCCTGAGGTGGAGTGAATTGAGCGTTGACTCCTTCTTTATTACCTCTGGCATCAACCCGATACCAGCCAACTTCAGGTAAATGGATAGCATTGAAACCGTGCAAGCAGTAAGGCGCACCTCGATCGTCAATACTCAACCGCTGGTAACAAAGACCGGCCGGAATGTCATTTGCTCTTAGTAACGCTGCTAACAAGTGACTTTTCGCATAACAATAACCTGTTTGGCGTTGCTGAATCAGGGTATGAGACGAGAAAAAATGCGAGATTGGAGCCGAAAATGATTTCTGGGATTTTGATTGGGAATTGGAACATCTCCAAATTTCAGATAATGAATTAGTAATTTTATTGAATATTCTAGCATTTGTGACGACTTAGAATAACAAAGAGTTTTTCTTTTTAGCCGAGCCAAGTAATGTCTGAGTCTTGTATTTTCACCCTCAACTCTGGTCATATAGGTTTTGCTGATAATTTGATCTCCCTCCGGCACAAACATTGGGTAAACTTTCCAGCCATCTGTCACATAAAAATAGCAGTTCCATTTACTAACAATCTCCCATAGAGGTTCAAAAGTTTTGGCGCTATGGTCGCCCAAAACCCATCCTAAAATACCTGGCTTAAAATGGTCTACCGCTGTCCACAGCCAGGTTTTGTTTTTTTTTGAACCGACAAATGTTTGTAACTCATCTAATTCTCCAACGGCAGGAGTCGTTTCTGGAGCGTAACAATTTGGCAAGAGTTCTCCAGCTTGTTTTACCCAATTAATAATTGTAGTATGATGTACATTTTTGACTCTTTCAATGGCTCGAAAACCCATGCCATTAACATACATTTTGAGACATTCGCGTTTCACTTCTTCCGAGTATCCTCTTTGAGATTGATAATCATTTACAAATTGTCTTTTACATCTGACGCAAATATAATTCTGCTTGCCTTTTTTGTGACCATTTTTATTGATATGAGTAGACTGACATTCCGGGCATTGCATAATATTCCTTTTAAATGTGTGTGATTTGTGACGCTCCGACGACCATTTCATCATACCCTAGTTCAGCAACGCCACCTGTTTTGTGCTGAAGAACATCGGAAGCTCGACAGGTAACAGGACTCATTTGATAGTCATAACTGTGACGAATTTCATCTCGAACCCACTCAAAACACGCTTTGGCGATCGCCGTTGGTGTCTCATGTCCCGATGCGATTTGTTTAGCACATTCCATAATTTTGGGATGTTGCCAATCAATAAATTCACTCACTTTTAAGTATTCTTCCATTTCCATGACTATTACTCTATTAACAGGATTTAGCATGAATGACTTCGTTTAATGCCTCATCAATCACTGCATCACTGACACCTCGACGCTTCAAACTTGCGACTAGGGCTGTCACTGTCTCGCTCTCAAATCGTTCTAAATCAACGCGCAAACCTTGACCAATATAAGCACGAATTAATGGCTGATAACCCGAAAAACCTAACAATGGTGCAACTTTCTTCAGGTCTTCCACAACATCTTCGGGCATACGGATAGTCACGCTAGTCATTGGACGGTTGCGGTTTAATCGCTGCTTTAATGCTTCAACTTTCATACTCTGCCCTCTCCTGACGAGTTGCTTTACGTGCTGAAATAATCCGAATGACATTCTCTTCACGCTCAATGTGAACCACATACAGTAGATTCCACCGACTATCTAGCCCAATCACAGCATCACGCGCTTCGTCATTGCGGCTGGCATCAACGACAACTAGAAATGGGTCAAAGAAGGATTCAGCAGCTTGTTGAAAAGTAATCCCATCATGATTTAGGGGATTAATCCGCGCTTTTCCGTCATCCCATACAAAGGTAATGCCATTGAGCATGAAGTATACATTCATACTCCTTAGTATAGGTAAAATGTATTTACAATGTCAATACGTTATCATAGTACGGTCTGGTGCAGTGATTTCTTAGACCATATTTACTTTGCGGAGTTCTACGTTGCCTCCTTCAAAGACTTGAACCACGATCGGCATTGGCGATTCCTGGGATCGTACAGATGTCTTGGTTCGTCCACCGAATCGGTTAGGATGTATCCGTTCAACCTTAAACAATTGAGAAATAATGGCTCGGATCAACATTTCTGCTGACCCCAATGCACAGGGTACGGATAGTGATGATGTTATCACTGACACTGATAATGGTCGTCGCACCTTTGGCCTCGGTGGCAATGACTTCATCAATGGCTTTGGTGGCAATGATGAGCTGTTCGGGAATCTTGGCCGTGACACGCTACGGGGCGGGGCAGGTTCCGATACGATCTATGGTGGCCAAGATGGAGATGAGCTCTCCGGGGGATTGGATAACGACTTGATTTTCGGCAATCTTGGCACAGACGATCTGACGGGCGATCGAGGTGACGATCGAATGTTTGGCGGACGAGACAACGATCGGATCTCTGGAGGTGATGGAGACGATTTCTTGTCTGGTGATGGGGGGTTTGACATTTTGACAGGTGGCCCCGGACGAGACACCTTTGTGGTTCAAAATGAGCTAGCTACCAACTCTTTCGATCACTTATTTGACTTCGTTCTCGGTGAAGACAAGATTGCTCTTGGCGGTGGTTTATCGTTCAACGACCTACAAATCTCAACTATACCAAGAGAGGTTGCTAATAATCGGGCAAATAATGATTTACTTGACAGACAGTTTGCTCCGTGGTCAGGAGCAATCGCTATTAACAATGATCGCGATCTACTGATTACACTCAGATCAACGGGGCGGACGATCGCTCGTGTGAATAATCTACAAACAGGACAATCTCAAATTACACCAGCCAGCCTGACAGCAGAAAATTTCATCAGTATTTAGGACTTGGTTGCTCATCTACTTAGGAACTTATCCGCTGGGATAAACAACCCGGTTTCGTCAATATCTCTTGATTTGATGTAGGGTTTTGATCGGAAACCGGGTTGTTTGCGGCATATTCTTGAATCTCTGCACCGATGTCATATCAATTCCGGTTGCACCGATGTCATATCAATTCCGGTTACACCGGAATGATAAGAGGAGACGGCTTGGCCTTAGTCCCTACCGTGATTAATTGTAGGGACTAAGGCCAAGCCGTCTCCTCATTTCGACTAAAATTATACTCCGTTTCCATGACTATTCCTATTCCTCTCCCTCTTCTTTTCCATCCTCTGTGCTCTCTGTGTCCTCTGCGGTTCCTTCACTCTTTCCCGCATTAACCTCAATCTTTTGCTGATGACGTTCCGACGCAGTTGTTTGCAGCATTTTCAATTTTTCTGGGTCGGAATCCGATCGCCAAAACAAGCGATGACCCTTGATTTTGACGCAACTTTCCTCCAAACTGTTCAGCAATTCCCGCTCCTTAAATCCACCGGACTTATCAAAAATTCCCAACTTTTCCTCTTGGCGACTGAGCTTCGCAAACTTCTGATAATGCGGATAACTAGATGATACAAAAGCTTCTTTTCTAACTAAAATTGGCGGATTAGACAAATTAGAATAGTCTTGATAGCCGACAGAAAGACCGCGCAAATTGATGTGCATGGAAGTGTGAAGAACTGGATGTGGATCGGTATCAAAATCGGGATAAAATAAATAGGAAATTTTCGGTTTATTAGCATAAAATTTGATGATTGTCGCGCCGTCAAGTCTGCCGATTGTCCGGTTGGCACAGCCTTCGTAGAGTCGCAATAAAGGGTCTAGTTCTTCTAATGCAGAGACGTGAACCGAAAGGGAACCGTGTTGTTTGTAGCCGATCGCACTATCCTCGCAACAGTCCGCCACAATATCCGGTTTGCTCAGGCTATATAGCATTAAATCTGCCAAAGTGCAAGCCCTGTGATAACTGTCAAACAAACCCTTGATGTCATTGCGGATTTGAGCCGGAAGCCGCCGCATCGGAGGGCGATCGCCTAAACCGTTGAGAGCGAGATATACTAGCAAATCCTGGCGGCGCTTGTCGGCGATAGTCTCCCAATCATCCGCATCCGTTGCTTGCAAAATCACCCGCCAAGCGCGGTTAAAACTGTGAAATTCTTCCTTGATTGGCGCTTCTTCGGCTAATTCGCCCTTCACCGGGAGGCGGCCGCGATCGCTCACAAACGCCATCAAAGGAGCCAGCATTTCCTCGTAATCCTCAAAGCGCTTGACTTGCGATCGCACTCTGGGAGTCGATAAGCGCGATCGAAACCGAGAAGCCCGAAAACCCTCACCCTCCGCCGCATCCCGAAACACAAAATAGATTCCCAAAGCCACAGGAATCGCATCAACATTCAAAACTTGATCGATATAAACCTTCAACTCTTCCTGCTCGTAATACTTCTGAAAAGTATTGCGAGAAGTGATCACCCCATCCCCGTAAGCAATTTGACCTCTATCGCCATCATCAATCAAAACCTGAGCCGCCACCACCAATAAATTCTTAGTTAATTCCCAAGCATTTAGCAAAGATTCTCGGCGTTCCGCCAAAGATTCAATCACATTAATTACATAACCAATATTCACAATATCCGCACCAATTTGCGGAGTATCCGGCTGATAGTATGGGTCCCAACCCGCAGCAACATAACCCTCTTGGGCAATATATTTAACATCGCCACCGTAGCCACAGCCGTAATCAAAAAAAGTCATTCCATCAACAAACAAATCAGATTCCAAAACTAGACGCACAGGTTTAGAAATAGAGTTGCGTACCATCGCAGCTTTGTGCCGCTCAATCTTGGGAATTGATAACTCGCTATTCTCCTGTTTCAAACGCTCGACAACAGCATGATCGTGGATTTCAACACCGCAATATCCCAAATATTTAAGCCAACCATCGCGAGTGCCGATCGCGCTTGTATTGTCCAGCAGTCCCCATCCTTCCTCGCAGCGAGTCAGTCGAGCAAACTTCTCGTAATTGGGATAATCCGGTGTCACAAAAGTTTCTTTGCGGTGCAAAACCGGGGGATTTTCACTGTTGCTGTAATCGAAATATTTAACTTCCGCTGTTTCCAGATTAATTTGGATGCTGGTTTGTAAAGCAGGGTGAGCGTCCGTATCGAAATCGGGGTAAAAAAGATAAGATATTTTAGGTTGATTGAGGGAAAACTTAACTAAAGTTGCTTCATCAATATTTTCGAGATGGCGTCTGGCACAATTTTCGTAAATTACCAAGACAGGATTGAGTGCTGACAATGCCGAAACGTGAACGTAAAAAGCCGTTGGTAATTTTTTGCCTATTTTGCTTTCCCGACAGCACCGAGCTATTTTGGCCACCAGACTATCAACAGAAAATTCATTGATTTCTTCGGGCGCACATGGCACAGCATTTACATAACTTTCCCCAGCAAGAGGATTGTTTTCATGTAATAAAACTTCCCGAGCAAAAGCCATCAAAGGCGTTAGAATTTCTCCATTATTTTCTAATGGTTCGCTATGTGAAACAGGGTTTGTATCGGTATCGTAAGTCATAGGTTAACTCATCGATTTTTTCTTAAAGACTGGGCGGTTGAAACCGCGTCTATACAGACAAAACCCGGATGGTGCGCGGGTTGAAGATAATTAGACCGTGCGGTTAAAATTACCTTGTTTTCTTGAGTCAGCCGAGGTGTTCGGCGAGCGAAGTCGAGTCGCGGACATCGTTTGTTTGGCGTGCGATTTTAATCGCCGACTATAATTGCCGACGTATCTAACAACTTAAATATTAACCAAACATTCGAGTTTCCACAAACTCTTGAACTCTGGCTAAATGACTGGACAAACTCGCTAATATGCTTTCAACCCTCTCAATAGTTGACAATCCCGAAGCTGGCGGTTGAGATTGAAAGCCTCGCGCCTGATGCTCCAATTGTGCTGCTAAATCCGACATCTGAGCAACTCCCACATTTGCAGAAGTTCCCTTGAGACGGTGAGCTTGATATTCCACAGTTGACCAATCTTTAGCTTCTGCGGCTATTTTGGCAGCAGCCACATCAGCTTGTGCGTTTCCCACAAATGCTTGCAAGAGTCGCTCGGGCAATTTGACATTAACCTGTCCGAGTTGCTGCAATCTGCTTTGGTCGAACAGTCCGTCGCAGTCTGCGTGTTCCCAAGCTTGCAGTTCGTGAAGCGAAGCTATCCCGCAGGGAATCGCCCTTGGTGCCGGCACAGCCACAGGCATTGCTGCTTCCAAAACTTCTGGATAATTTGTTTCTAATTGAGGATTTTGTACCAAATTAATACCTTTAACTCCATACTTATTTTTAAACTCAACATTTTGGGATTCATATTTTTTCAGCGCCACGGCCAAAGTATCTAAATCTACAGGTTTGCTGAGATAATCATCCATCCCCGCCGCCAGACACTTTTCTCGTTCTCCCGGCATAGCGTGAGCCGTTAAAGCAATCACAAAAGTATGCCGATCGCCCTTTTCTCGCTCCCTTAACTTTTTTGTCGTTTCATAACCGTCAAGTATTGGCATTTGACAGTCCATCAACACCAAATTATAGCTTTTTTGTGCCAGCAAGTCCAGCGCTTCTTGACCGTTGGAGGCGCAGTCAGCATGATAGCCTAAAGCTGTCAACTGTTCGACAATAACTTGTTGATTGATCGGGTGGTCTTCCGCCAGCAATATTCTCAGAGATGAGGGTGAATAGGGAGTAACATATCGAGAATTGACTCCTAGTAATTTGCAAGTATTAGCAGCCTCCAAGCTGTCAAACTCTCCCGTTCCCTTAACCGATGCCAGCAAAGCTTCAAGCAAGCGGGAAGGCCGCACCGGCTCGATTAAATAGCCGCTAAAACCATGACAGCAAAGTGCTTCAGCTTTTCGCTGTTCCCGCAAAGCAGTCATGGCGATTAACGAGGCAAATGTCGAGGTCGATCGCACTTTCCGGGCAAATTCCTCAGCATCCAAATCCGGCATTTGCAAGTCCACCAGCACCGCATCGCAGCTTTTTTCGCCTTCCTCTGAATGCCCAGAAATGCTGCTATTGGCATTTTTCAACCAAGTCAAAGCAGCAGCAGCGCTTTCTGCTTCGTAGCAGCGGGCGCCCCACCTTTGAGCGAGCGATCGCACCGCCGCCCTCTTCAAAGCGCTTCCCGAGACTACTAACAGCTTCTTAAGAGCAAGTTCGGCAGTCTGAGGCTCAACTTGCAACTGTTTTTCCAAAGGTACAGCAAACCAAAATGTCGAACCGTTGCCGAGAAAACTGCGAATCCCAATGGCACCTCCCATCATTTCGACTAACTGCTTGCAAATAGCCAAACCCAAACCCGTGCCTCCGTAAGCCCTAGTTGGAGAAGCGTCTACCTGAGAAAAAGATTGGAACAGTTTTGTCTGCCCTTCCGGCGAAATTCCAATGCCAGTATCGCGCACCGAAAATAGCAAATTTTCTCCTTGTCTGCCGTCTGCAAATCGGTTGCTCCGTTTCACCGTCACGTGAACTAAGACTTGGCCGCGATCGGTAAATTTGATCGCATTTACCGTCAAATTGAGCAATATTTGCTTCAACCTGCCCGAGTCGCCCACCAACTTTTTAGGCACCGCACTGTCAATTAAAAAATCCAATTCAAGACTTTTTTCCTCAGCCAAAGGTGCCACCATTTCTATCACCGATTCCAGGCAGCTATCCAAATCAAAATCTGCCTTTTCCAGCCGCATTTCTCCGGCTTCTATCTTAGAAAAATCGAGGATATCATTAATCACGCTCAGCAAATGTTCGGCACTGCGGAAAATAGTCTGAGCCGACTCCCGCTGTTTTGGTTCCAGAGGAGCGCGCAGCAGCAATTGAGCCATGCCCAAAACGCCATTCATCGGAGTGCGAATTTCGTGACTCATATTCGCCAAAAACTGCGACTTTACCCGGCTCGCTTCTAGGGCAGTTTCCCGCGCTTCCACCAACTCATTAATCTTGTCGGCTACCATTACCATTCCCCCCACTTGGCCGTCGGGATTGTACCAAGGGTGAGCTGCCCAGCGCAGGTATATAACAGAGCCGTCTGCTCGTTCCCAAGCATCTTCGCTCACAGAAATTACCTCACCCTTTAACACTTCTTGATACATCATTTTCCAGCGATTTGGCGTATCTGGAAACAATTCGTAATGACTGAGATTTGTCAGGGACTGCCACTCGAAATTAAATTGAGTCAGCCATTGGTGAGAGTTAGCTAAATAGCGCATTTGGGTATCGAACATCGCCATTGCTACCGGCACGCAGGTAATAATTTGTTTCAGTTGCTGCCGTTCTCTTTCTAGCGCGTCTTCGGCTTGTTTGCGATCGGTAATATCGCTAATCATGCCGGCCATCCGCAGCGCTTTTCCTTGGGAATTTCGCTGGGCTTTGCCCTGGGAAGTGCAGTAGCGGTAAGCTCCTGAGGAGTGCAGCAGCCGGAATTCTACATTGTAGTCGATCGCTTGTTCTAGATGAGCTGCGATCGCCCGGACGATGCCGTCCTTGTCATCGGGGTGCAGGCGGCTGTAGAGAGCATCCATCGTGCTGCCAAATTGCTCTCGCGGCAAACCGATAATTTCCAAAAGGCGATCGTTCCAATAAACCTCATTTTTACTTAAATCCCAATCCCAAATTCCGTCATTTACACCCTCTAAAACTAACCTGTACCTTTCCTCGCTTTCCTTAAGTTGTTGACTGGCATGAAACGCCTGAGATTCGGCGCGGTAAACGCGAAGGGCATTCTCCAAACTGCGCGACAAACTCTCAGCAGACATCTTGCCTTTAGCGATATAATCAGAAGCTCCCGCCTTCATCAATTCCACAGCAATTTGTTCGTCGCCTTGCCCGGTAAGTACAATTAAGGGAACTTTCAGCCCAGCTTCCCGTACATTTTTTACCAAACTCAGTCCGTCTCCGTCTGGCAAGCGGTAGTCTAGGAATACGCAGTCAAATTTGCAGTCAAATATCTGATTTAATAGCAGCGAATTTTCGGTTTCCTCAACCTCGCTTAACTTTTGAGATTTATCTGGATGCGAGAGTTTCGCCGCTGCTATACTAGAACTTTTCCTCACCGATAGTTTTGCCAGAGCATCGGCGCAGTCTTCGGCTTCAGTAACTTCTACCGAAACCCGAGCAGACTTGAGCGAGCGTTTGACCGCCATGCGATCGACTTCATCGTCATCAACTATCAGAATTTTGATAAGTTTGTCCATAACAACCGAATTGTGAATTAATCTGAAAAAAACTGCGGCATCCCAAAAGTATCTAAAACAAAGGTATAGCCTTTCTCAGAAAGATTCGCGGACGATTGGGCATAGGGCATAGGGCATAGGGCATAGGGCATAGGGCACGCAGGCATACCTCACTTTTTTGAGAACCGCTATACCGCTCCCAAAATCACAACAGCCATCTTGAAATTTTGCTGTTCTCTTTTCTATGGCTTAGGGAATTTCGCTCAGCATCCAGTATTTGTTGAGGGTAGCCATAACTTCCACAAAGTTAGAAAAAGTGACGGGCTTAAGAATATAACCAGCTACATTCAAATTATAAGCTTCTACCTTGTCTCTATCTTCATTAGAAGTTGTCAGGACTATCACTGGAATCGACTTCAACTTTTCATCCAGCCGCAATTCTCGCAAAAACTCGATGCCGTTCATTCTCGGCATATTCAAGTCGAGCAAAATCAATCGGCGTGCTTGAGGCATTGCAGGCTCTGTTTTGCTTTCTTGGCGCAATATATGCAGAGCTTCTAATCCGTTTGCAGCCAAGTAGAGGGGGTTAACAATGTTATTTTTTTTGAACGCTCGCCGGACGTTCATCACATCCACCTCATCATCTTCTACCAAGAGGATATGAATTTTTTTGTCTTCCATAAATCAGCCATTTTACAGATGTTTTTTAAGCGCCAGTCTGTATGGTGAGCTTCATTCAGCACCGATCGCGAACCCAGCAGGTCTAATCTCTATTGTGCTTTGTCAAGAATCATTTATGCCTGGGCCGATCGCAGTATATATCTGGAGGCTTCCACAGTTGACAGTTGACAGTTGACAGTTGACCCCCAGAGAGCGACCTCTACGCAGAAGTCCGAGGATTGAAGTAATGAATAGTCTGATTTTAATTTCTCCCTACAAGGGTTCCGGCTTTAATCCAATTCTTTCTGGTAACAATACTTCGGACAGTTTTAGATCTAGTCGAGCCTCCGAAACCCTTACTGACCATATGCTGGACTATTTTTTCAATGTTTAAGTTCAGCCCTAAGTTTCAGAAAATGCGTAAAAATGGCAGGGCTTACTCGCTCTCGGCTTACACGGCCGTTAAAAAACTGTCCGAAGTATTGTGGTAAGTAAGCTCTAAACCTATACACGATCGGGCATTCCCTATCTAAAATCTCACATCTAAAATGGTATAATTTGCGATCGAGCTACGGTAAAATCTCAAACTCATCTATATTATTAATCGCCATGTCAGCCGATCGCAAACTCTACGAAGGCAAAGCCAAAATCCTGTACTCCACCGAAGACAGCGAAATCTTGCTGACCCACTTCAAAGACGACGCCACAGCCTTTAACGCCCAAAAACGCGGCAGCATCGCCGGCAAAGGCGAAATTAACTGCGCCATATCCGCCCACCTGTTTCGGATGCTAGAAGCCAAAGGCATTCCCACCCACTTCATCGACACGCCCGCCCCCAACCAAATGCGAGTCTGCCGCGTCGGCATCTTGCCCTTAGAAGTCGTCGTCAGAAACATTGCCGCCGGTAGTCTTTGCAAACAAACGGGAATCGCCCTCGGTACAATTATCAATCCGCCGCTGGTGGAATTTTATTACAAAAACGACGATCTGGGAGACCCGCTGCTAACCCGCGGCAGATTGCAGTTAATGCAGCTAGCTACCCCCGAACAAGTAAAGCAACTGTCGATCGCCGCCCGTGAAATTAACGAAATACTCAAAGAATTTTTTACCCTGTGCGGCATCACCCTGGTAGACTTCAAACTGGAATTTGGTATCGACCAACATCAAAATCTGATCCTCGCCGACGAAATCAGTCCCGACACTTGTCGCCTCTGGGACAACGCAGAAACTGACCCCGACGCCCGTGTGATGGACAAAGACAGATTCCGCCGCGACTTGGGATCGGTAGAAAGCGCTTACCAACAAGTTCTCCAGCGGGTTTTAGCTCAGAAAGTATAGAGGCTGGAAATGCGCTAGAATTGCACAGTTTGTACCCCTTCTGCCTTTAATGTCAGCAATCAGCGGTGAACAGTCAACAATTAAGTAGTAGTTCCGAATTAATTACACGAAATTTCGACTGAAACCCTTGCCTAGCAAGGAGTCTTTATGTAATTATTTTTGTGTGGTTATTTAGCGGTCAGTCGATTTTAAATTTTAGATTTACTTCACAAATGAATCTGGGAGGTTGAACTCTTAGTCTAAAATTTGGGGGCACTACGACAGCCCTGCGGGGGATAGATAAACAGTTGACAGTTGACAGTTGACAGTTGACAGTTAACTAATGACTCATGACTAATGCTGTTCGCGAGCTCCGAGACTCGCACTAATGACTAATGACTAATGACTAATAGACCTCTTGCAAAAATCGGAAAACACCCTGAAATCATCTGCGTTTATCTGTGTTTATCTGTCTGACATCTGCGGTTGAAGGATCGCTCAAAGACCTAATGACTGATGACTAATGACTAATGACTAATGACTAATGACTGATGACTAAATAATGTCGTGTGTGCGATCGCCCAAAAGAGTGAACAAAAATGCGTTTATCTGCTGTATTGGTGGCAGTTTTTACTGTCTCAGCAACCTTCGGATTATCAAATTCGGCAAGTGGTCAAACATCCTACTCTGAATCAACAGAGGAAGCTTTGGCTGCCGTTCCTTCCGCCCCGTCGATCGAATTACCCGATCGCCCCGTTCCAGAATTAACCGAAAATTCTCCTCAAAACCGCACAGCCGCTAACAGCAGCCCAGCGGCAGCCCTAAAAATAGCGGCGGCCCCTCGCAGAGGAGAAGACGATCGCGAACCCCCAAACCGAGTCACAGACCCAGTAACCCCGGTTTCGCCCGCACAGGTGCAACTCAAACCCGAGATTGCATCCAATCCCGTCGCCTCTAGCAGCCAAAATGCCCTGCCAGAGGCACAAGTGGCTAGCCCGCTCCCCCCCTCGGAGACGGGTGTTTCGCCCACCTGGGTTGCCGTAGAGCCTCGGAAACAGGACGAATCAGGGGCGATCGTCCAAGACCTCCAAGTTTCTCCTAAACCAGCCCAGGATGAATCAGGGGCGATCGTCCAAAACGCCCAAATTCCCCCCAGACCGGCCCCGGCTAGACCGGCCCCGACCAGACCGGCCCCGACCAGACCGCCGGCTAACACCCTTCCGACATTGCCCTCGGGCCCAGGAACACCGCAGCCCAGACCAGCCCCCGCACCAGCCGGGGCAGCAGAACCGCAAGTGCTAGTTGCCGAAGTTACCGTTACCGGGGCAACCGGAGACCTGGCAAGCGAGATTTACCGAGTCATCAGCACCCAACCGGGACGCACGACCAACCGCAGCCAACTGCAACAAGACATCAACGCCATTTTTGCCACCGGCTTTTTCAGAAACGTGCGTGCAGTCCCGGAAGACACCCCCTTAGGCGTGCGGGTGAGTTTTATCGTGCAGCCAAATCCGGTGCTGCGGGGAGTGACAATCACCGGTCAGCAAGTGCTGCCCCAAAGCGTAATTGACGATAGCTTCCGCGATCAGTACGGCAAAATTCTCAACCTCCGCCGCTTTGAGGAGGGAGTGAAAAAAATTAATGCCTGGTATCAAGAAAACGGCTATGTTTTGGGCCAAATTACTGATGCGCCACAAGTAGCAGACGACGGCACTGTCACCTTGGTAGTGGCAGAAGGCCAGATCGAATCCGTTGATGTCCGCTTCCTGAACAAGGAAGGAGAGGCAACGGATGCGACCGGTCAGACGATCGGAGGTAACACCCGCCGCTATGTGATCACCCGTGAAGTACAACTCAAGCCCGGAGATATCTTTAACCGCACCAAGGCGGAAAGAGATTTGAGGCGAGTGTTTGGTTTGGGGATTTTTGAAGACGTGCGGCTTGCTTTGGAACCGGGAACGACTGACCCCCGCAAGGCAAGGGTAATTGTCAACGTCATTGAGAAAAATACAGGTTCTCTGGCTGCGGGTGCGGGTTTGAGTTCCGCGACGGGTTTGTTCGGTACGGTGAGTTACCAGCAGCAAAACTTGAACGGTAGGAACCAAAAATTGGGGGCTGAAGTACAAATCGGGGAACGCCAAACCCTGTTTGACTTGAGTTTTACCGATCCCTGGATTGCGGGCGATCCTTACCGAACTTCTTTCACGGCTAATATTTTTAGAAGGCGATCGATCAGCGTGATTTTTGACGGCGGCGAGAGGGAAGTCAGATTGGCAAATGACGATCGACCCCGCATCGTCCGCACCGGTGGCGGCATCAATTTTACCCGTCCCTTGTCGCGCGATCCTTTTGCAGATTCTGAGTGGACAGCTTCACTCGGTTTGCAATACCAGCGAGTCTCAATTACCGATCGCAAAGGCCGGCGCGAATCCGAGGATGCACTCGGCAACCAGCTAAGTTTTAGCAACTCTGGTTCCGATGACTTGACAACCATTCAAGCAGGTGCTGTGCGCGATCGGCGCAACGACCCACTCCGCCCCACCAGCGGTTCCCTGCTCAGATTTGGCATGGAACAATCGATTCCTGTAGGTTCCGGCAGCATCCTGCTCAACCGCCTGCGTGCCAGCTACAGCTTTTATCTACCAGTCAAGTACACAAACTTTACCCCCGGCCCCCAAACCCTGGCATTTAGCTTCAAAGCCGGCACCGTATTCGGAGATTTGCCTCCCTACGAAGCCTTTGCCTTAGGTGGCGCCAACTCTGTGCGCGGATACAACGAAGGCGAAATCGGAGCCGGCCGCAGCTTCCTAGAAGGCAGCGTGGAGTACCGTTTCCCGATTATTTCGTTTATCGGCGGAGCGCTATTTTTGGATGCAGGCACCGATTTGGGCACGGGCAAAGATGTCCCCGGCGACCCGGCTGGTGTTCGCAGAAAGCCCGGTAGCGGTTACGGTTACGGCCTCGGCGTGCGGATTCAATCTCCTTTAGGCCCGATCCGGATCGATTACGGTATCAACGACACTGGTGATAATCAAATTCACTTTGGGATTGGCGAGCGATTCTAATTGAAGAGTCATTAGTCAGTAGTCATTAGTCATTAGTTAGGGGTAATGGGTAATTGGTAATTGGTAATTGGTAATTGGTAATTGGGGAAAAGGTAATTGGTAATTGGTAATTGGTAATCGCTAATTACTGATTCTCCCTCTCTCCCCCTCTTCCTTCTTCCCTCTTCCTTCTTCCCTCTTCCTTCTTCCCTCTTCCTTCTTCCTTCTTCCTTCTTCCTTCTTCCTTCTTCCATGACTCAAAGTACCTTAAAATCTAAATTTGAAGTGTCGGGAATTGGTTTGCACAGCGGCGAACAAACTCGCGTCCGAGTCTTGCCCGCTGCGGTTGGAGAAGGCCGCTATTTTGTCAGAATTGACTTGCCCGGTGCTCCGATAATTCCGGCAACAATTGAGGCGGTTTGTCAGACTGCACTTTCTACTGAATTGGCTGGTGCGACAGGTGATCAAATTCGCACTGTAGAGCATCTATTAGGCGCTTTGGTGGGGATGGGAACGGATAATGCTCGAATTGAGGTTGATGGGCCAGAAGTACCGCTGCTGGACGGTTCGGCTCTGGTTTGGGTAGAGGCGATCGCCCATACTGGCTTAATTCCTCAAGAATCGCAGGAAGAGCCAAATCCCTCATTCGTCCTGACTGAGCCGATTTGGGTGCGTCACGGGGATGCTTTTGTCGCCGCCTTACCGTCGGATCGAACTCGGTTTAGTTACGGAATTGATTTTGAGGAACAGGCGATCGGCAATCAATGGTACAGTTGGTCGCCAGAGGTAGAAAGTTTTGCCAGCGCGATCGCCCCAGCCCGAACTTTTGGACTTGCCCGCCAAGTTGAACAATTGCGACAAGCAGGTTTGATCAAAGGTGGTACCCTAGAGAACGCCCTAGTTTGCGATCGATCCGGCTGGCTCAACCCGCCCTTGAGATTTGCCAACGAACCAGTGCGGCATAAAATCTTAGACTTAGTAGGCGACCTCAGCCTGCTGGGAACTTTGCCAAAAGCTCATTACTTGGCTTACAAAGCCAGTCACAACCTCCACGTCCAACTTGCCAAAGCCCTGAACTCCCAAGCTTCAGCCGTGCTGGAGACAAGTTAGAAAAGGTTCCAGGCTATATACAGTTATAGTTTGCAGTTACAATTCACAACCAAAGACGCGATCCCTTGCGTTTATGTAGCAACGGCCAAGGCGCTTAGAACATTCTTAATTGCTGAAACCATTGCAGTGAATCTGTTCTCTTGCGGCGATAACTAAAGCCTTCCATCTTCCATCTTCCATCTTCCATCTTCCTTCTTCCATCTTCCTTCTTCCATCTTCCTTCTTTCATACCACACTCAAAAGTCTTCAAGCAATGTCCACGCTGACTGAAGTTAACACCCTCAATACTGCTAATTCCGAATCCGTTTCCACAGAAAACGGTGAGAATTCTCCAGCGGTTAAATCTACTTTTACTCTCGAAGAAATCCAGAAAATATTGCCTCACCGCTATCCTTTTGCACTCGTAGACAGGATTGTTGATTACGTGCCGGGAGTGCGGGCTGTAGGAATTAAAAATGTGACTTTCAACGAACCACATTTTCAAGGGCATTTTCCCGGAAGACCGATTATGCCGGGTGTCTTAATTGTCGAAGCGATGGCTCAAGTTGGCGGTATGGTTCTCGGTCAGTTACCGGACATTGAGCAAGGATTGTGGATGTTTACCGGCATTGATAAAGTCAAATTCCGCCGTCAGGTTGTACCGGGCGATCGGTTGCTGATGACTGTAGAATTGCTCTGGGTAAAACGCCGCCGCTTCGGAAAAATGCAGGCGATTGCAGAAGTGGACGGGCAAAAAGTTTGTGAAGGAGAATTGACGTTTTCGATGGTAGATTAAATTGTTATTGGTTATTGGTTATTGGTTATTGGTTATTAGTTGTTGAGGAATTTTTATTTGTTCCTGATGACAACTGATAACTGACAATTGATGGGACTACTGATACTAAATCCTGGTTTGTTAATCCTTGATGATTCGGCGATTGAAATCGCTACTACACAAGCGAAGTCCGCCTCCGCGGACTAAGAAATAAACGGGGTATTTAAGCTTGATTTGGTATGAAAACTGAAAACTGAAAACTGAAAACTGAAAAATGCTTACTTTGATTCACCCAACTGCTGTGATTCATCCCCGCGCTGAACTGCACCCGACTGTAGAAGTGGGTGCTTATGCTGTAATTGGGGAAAGAGTGAAAATCGGGCCGGAGACTAAGATTGGTGCCCATGCAATTATCGACGGGCTAACAGAAATAGGTGCTCGCAATCAAATTTTCCCTGGTGCGGCCATTGGTTTGGAACCTCAAGATCTCAAATATGAGGGTTCTCTGACTAGGGTGACAATTGGCGATAACAATGTGATTCGGGAATACGTGACAATCAACCGCGCTACTGGAGCGGGGGAAAGCACGACGCTCGGCAATAATAATATGTTGATGGCTTACGTTCATGTGGGCCATAATTGCGATATTGCCGATCGAGTAATCATTGCCAACGCTGTAGCCCTAGCGGGACACGTCAAAATTGAGTCTCAAGCCAGACTCAGCGGGGTTTTGGGCGTTCATCAGTTTGTCCACATCGGCCGCTTATCCATGATCGGTGGCTTGAGCAGGATCGATCGAGATGTGCCTCCCTATATGCTAGTCGAAGGGAATCCTTCGCGAGTGCGAGCTATCAACAAAATAGGCCTCGAACGTGCAGGTTTAACTCCAGAAGATTTGCTAGTTTTAAAGAAAACTTTTCGGATTTTATACCATTCTGGCTACACTCTCAATCAAGCTTTGGAACAATTGGATTTGTTACCGGAAAATCATCACTTGCAGCACCTGCGGAGATTTGTGCAACAGTCTGTAACCAAAGGGCGGCGAGGCTTGATTCCTGGTAAAAAATGAATGAGCCTTATATTAATTCTTGCGGACTCAAAGAATTAGTATTATTGAACCGCGAAGACGCGAAGGACACGAAGGAAGAGAAGGAAGCTGTACGGTGCGTCAGTCACCAGCTATAGGTAACTCAAACAGTTTTTGTCTGACGCACCTTACCGAGGATATTGAGGAGTTTATGAAAATTTTTATCAGCACTGGTGAGGTTTCTGGCGATTTGCAAGGAGCTTTGTTAGTTGCAGCTTTAAAACGTCATGCTGTCGCCGCTGGTTTGGAGTTGGAAATAACCGCATTGGGCGGCCCTCGTATGGCTCAAGCTGGCGCTACTATTTTAGGCGATACTCTGGGTATTGGTTCTATGGGTATTATAGAATCTGTGCCGTATATTTTGCCAACGATCGCTGTTCAGCAAAAAGCTAAACAATATCTCAAAAAATTCCGTCCCGATGTTGTTGTATTGATTGATTATTTGACTCCCAATCTCGGTATTGGTAGCTACATCCGCCGCTGTTTGCCCGATTTACCTGTGGTTTGGTACATCGCACCTCAAGAATGGGTTTGCTCGATTTCTCCTCGCAATACGGATCTGATTGTCAATATTGCCGATCGCATTTTGGCGATTTTCCCCCAGGAAGCTACTTATTATCGCGCCAAAGGCTCTCAAGTCAGTTGGGTTGGTCATCCTTTGCTGGATAGAATGCAATCTGCGCCCAGTCGGGAAGTTGCCCGCAAAACTTTGGGAATTGAGCCGGAACAGGTTTCAGTCGCTCTAATTCCCGCTTCTAGAAAGCAAGAACTCAAGTACCTGATGCCGGTGATATTTGAGGCTGCTCGCATTATCCAAGCTAAAATCCCGGAGGTTCATTTCTGGATTCCGGTTTCTCAAGCAGCTTTCCGCAGCAAAATCGAACAAGCGATCGAGAATTACGGTTTGCGGGCTACTTTGTTGGAAAATCAAAATCTGGAAATCTTGGCTGCTGCCGACTTTGCGATCGCCAAATCTGGTACTGTTAATTTGGAATTAGCTTTGCTCGGCGTTCCGCAAGTTGTCGCCTACCGCGTCAGTCGCATTACGGCGATGATTGCTCGCCACCTGCTGAAATTGTCGATTCCTTTTATCTCTCCGCCCAATTTGGTGCAAATGAAGGCGATCGTTCCGGAGTTGCTGCAAGACGAGGCTACTGCCGAAAATATAGTTTTCCACGCCCTGGAATTGCTGCAAAATGCCGATCGACGCCAGCAAACTTTGACGGATTATCGCCAAATGCGCGAAAGTCTGGGAGATGTCGGTGTGTGCGATCGCGCTGCTGCCGAAATAATCAAAAATGTTAAAATAAATACAGCTTCTTAAAACAATTTTAGTATTGAAATATTATGTCAAGCTATCGGAAAAAGCGACCGATCGCTGTTGATTTATTTGCAGGCGCAGGCGGCATGACGCTGGGCTTTGAACAAGCAGGTTTTGATGTACTTGCTTCAGTCGAAATTGACCCCATCCACTGCGCTACCCACGAGTTCAATTTCCCGATGTGTTCTGTATTGTGCAAAGATGTCTCAGAGCTGACGGGAGCAGAAATTCGGCAAAAATCTGCGATCGGCAAGCGCGAAATCGACGTAGTAATCAGCGGTTCGCCCTGTCAAGGATTCTCGCTGATGGGGAAGCGCGATGTCGGCGATCCGCGAAATTCTCTAATTTTCCACTTTCAACGCTTAGTTTTGGAGCTCAAACCCAAGTTTTTTGTAATGGAAAATGTGCCGGGAATTGTAGCAGGCGAACACAAAGAACTCCTGAATCTTTTAATTAGCTCTTTTCTGGAAGCAGGCTATCAAGTAGAAGAAAACTATCAAGTTCTTAACGCAGCTCACTACGGAGTACCGCAAGCTCGCAAACGATTGTTTCTGATTGGTTGCAAAAAAGACTACGATCTGCCAAACTATCCTCAGCCAACTACTTTTTTGCCTAAAAAGAAACTTCCTAAACGCTATAAAAAAGTTAATTTACCTGCGGTTCCGACAGTTTTGGATGCGATTGGAGATTTGCCGGAAGTAGAAAAGTATAGCGAGTTGCTACACCGAGATTGGGTAATGGTGGAGTACGGAAAGTGCAGCAGCGATTACGCGAGTTTTTTGCGCGGATTCGATGATTTTGAAAATGATTATGCTTACGATCGCCAGTACGATCGACAAATCCTCTCATGCAGTCGGCGCACCAAACATTCTGCCGAATGTATTGAAAGATTTGCAGCCGCAGCCTACGGCGAAAAAGAGCCGATCAGCCGTTTTTACAAGCTGCACCCCGACGGAGTTTGCAACACTCTCAGGGCTGGAACAGACAGGGCGAGGGGCGCTTATACTTCGCCAAGGCCAATTCACCCGATCGCGCCTCGGTGCATTACAGTCAGAGAAGCAGCGCGATTGCATTCCTATCCTGACTGGTTTAGATTTCACGTCACAAAATGGCACGGTTTTCGCCAAGTCGGAAATTCTGTACCGCCACTATTGGCGAAAGCTGTAGCAGCGCAGATTATTAGCGCTTTGGGCGTAAAACCAATTAAGCCGAGTTTCAAGCTTTCAAGTGGAGAAGATTCGTTACTTAAACTAAATTGGTCGGAAGCAGAACAATATTATTTCACAAGATCAGACGGCGGTTGAAACCGCGTCTATACAGGCAAAACCCGCCTTCGCGGGTTGAAGAACAGGCAGTGAAAATTACGTTCGGCGGTTGAAACCGCGTCTATACAGGCAAAACCCGCCTCCGCGGGTTGAAAACCGGGCTAAAATACGTTATCCTCTCTTAGTCCGCGGAGGCGGACATCGTTTGTATAGGCGCGGTTTCAACCGTACGTCCGATCTTATCCCAAGCGTATTGAATGAATTAAAAATCAACTTCCAATCTTCCTTTTAATAAATAAGCAGCCATTTGGCCCTTACCTTTGACATTGATTAAACCGCGTTTTTCAAAATCATACTTGTCTTCTATAAGCAAATAAGTTGCGTCGGAAATCTGAATTCCGTCCGGGATACCGTGAGATTCCATGCGGGAAGCGGTATTTACCGTATCGCCCCACAAATCGTAAATAAACTTTTTTGTCCCGATGATTCCAGCTACCACTGGGCCCGAATGAATGCCGATGCGGATGCTAATAGTGAGACCGAACTCTTCTCTGTATTTCACTATGGCTTCTTGCATATCTATCGCCATTTCCGCGATCGCATCTCCGTGATCTGCTCTCGGATTTGGCAACCCCGCCACTACCATATAAGAGTCACCAATTGTCTTAATTTTTTCTAAACCGTGTTTTTCGGCGAGATCGTCGAACTTGGAAAATATATCGTTGAGTAAATGTACTAATTTTTTGGGCGATATTGATGCTGACAACTGGGTGAAGCCAACAATATCCGCGAACATCACGCTAACTGCTGCGAATTCGTCGGCGATTACACCTTGTTCTTTTTTTAATCTTTCGGCGATCGCCTCTGGCAATATATTTAACAGCAACTCCTGAGATTTTTTTTGTTCTATCTCTAATTTGACTAGATAATCCTGCATGGTTTGATAGGCGAGATTCCTTTCTTGCAGGTGCATATAAGCTTTTGAGTGATAGCGAATTCTAGCAATGAGTTCGACTGGATTGGGCAGTTTTACTAAATAATCGTTAGCACCCAAGGAAAATGCTTGCGCTTTTAGTTCCGCTTCTTCTTTACTGGAGAGAACAATCATCGGAATGTCTCGCGTCAGCGAATTCCCTCGAAAAAAGCGCAGCAACTGCAATCCATCTATTTCTGGCATTACTAAATCTTGGAGGATTACTGTTGGCTTCACCTCTAATGCTTTCTTAATTGCTTGAGCTGGATCGTTACAGTAATAAAATTTAATGTCTTTTTCATTAGCAAGCATTCGGCGCACCGCTTCGCCGATCATTTCCTGATCGTCAATCAGTAAAACTGTAACAGTGTATTCGGTCAAGCTAGATATTTTTTTGCTTTCTGAATTTAAAGGTAAATTTAAGTCGATCGAGTGACGGCTTTTCTCCAATTTGAGGTTACTGAGAATGGCGCTATCTCTGGCGGTAACTGGGTTTTTCCCATTGTTTCCCCTATCCTCAAACTTCAACTTTACCACGTTGCCGTTGACTATTTGACTTTCTCGTTGATTTAGTGCACAACTGCAATCGAATTCAATAGCCTGAGAGTGAGTTAATTTCATAACTAGATCGGGCAACGGCCATTGTCTGGAGAGGATCGAAACTTTTACTTAAATATTTTCTAAGTGTCAATAGCGACCCGGTATTATTTAAGTACGCTTACCAGGTGATAATACCAGGTTGGTAAAGTTTTATCCGCTGATTTTTGTAAAATCTTTACACAGCCTAGCACGCTTGACATTGATTGCAAGGGCTACGATCGCTAATTGTTGGGTCAGCCGACTGCTGCTTGCTAGCAGGTGCCCGGTAACCGCAGCATTCCGTGAAATTACAGACTGCTGGCAAGATACACGCGCGATCGCGATCCCAAAACATCACCCCAATAGATTGATTATGATCGCTGAGAGTCTGGCACGACCTCGGCCATTGTGCTCAACCACTTAAGCCTTATGGCCCAAACATCTCTAGTATTTTCTACACGAGATATTTCATGCAGGCTGGGGCGATCGCCTCGATCGGCAAAACCTGCACAGCCGCATTCAAATCAGCAGCAGCTTTCGGCATCCCGTAAACTACTGAGGTAGCGCGGTCTTGGGCGATCGTGTGCCAGCCTGCCGATCGCAAAACTTTGAGCCCTTTAGCGCCGTCTTTGCCCATACCGGTTAACAGCACTGCCACCCCTTTGCCCGGCCAGTATTGAGCGACACTCTCAAAAAAAGTGTCCACTGAAGGGCGGTAAGGATATTCTAAAGGTTCTTTCGTATACTTAAGTGTTAAATTCGATTGTAATACTAAGTGGTCGTTAGTCGCGGCAATTATCACCTTACCGACTTCCAAAGGTCGATCGGCAACTGCGACACTCACCGCCAACTTACTTTTTTGACTCAGCCAATCTGCCAAACCAGGAGCAAACTCAGCATCTACGTGTTGGACGATCGCCACAGCCGCCGATAAATTGGCAGGTAAAGCCGATAGCAGAGTTGCCAAAGCTTGGGGCCCGCCAGTCGAAGAGCCGATCGCCAGCAGCGGCGGAGTCAGGCATTTGGGAGTTGCGCTGTGAAATAAAGAAGTCGAGTTACTTTTACCAATCAATCTAGCGACTTTAGAAATAGTTTTTAACAACTCCATACCGCCGCTTGGGGAATTGCCCATCAACCCCAAAATTGGCGTATTAATAGCATCCAGAGCTCCATATCCCATAGCTTCAAAAACCCTGCCCGCATTACCTGTCACCGAAGATGTCACTAGCAGAATCGCGCAGGGAGATTGCTTCATGATCAGGCGCGTCGCCTCAACACCATCCATCACCGGCATGATCAAATCCATCAATATCACATCCGGTGTATTGCGGGCGCACTTGGACACAGCTTCGGCCCCATCCGCCGCTATCCAAATAATTTCATACTCCGGTACCGTCACCAAAACTCGGCGCAAAGCTTCAGCAGCAATCAACGTGTCGTTGACGATCGCTATTTTCATGTTGAAATTGCTCATAGTTAATTAATTTTCAGTTGCGGGTAGTTGTCGAAGTCTGCCGATCCAGTTTCTTAGGCTGTGGCCTTTTCTTTAAAACTGAGATATTGCACTATGGTCAATAAGCCTTTTATGAACAGGCAAGATGCCTGTTCCACAAGAGATGAATTTTTTTGTGGAACAGGCATCTTGCCTGTTCCTGAGAATGGTGCTCGTCGGTCAGTTAAAACTAAACTTGTAGACGGAGGCAGCAAACAGCTTCTCAATTAGCGATCGATACTGTTGGGTTAACACTTTTTCGGGCCCGAAGATCCCCCTAAATCCCCCTTAAAAAGGGGGACTTTGAGTGCTTCCGGTTCCCCCCTTCTTAAGGGGGGCTAGGGGGGATCTCCGGGTTCGGAGCCAAGCGTATTGAATTACCGATTGAATTACGAACTATCACGCACCCTACGACTATTCATACCACATTTTGGTCGTATTTTTAGTTTTTAATTAAAAAACTTAACCCGAGATTTTTTTTCAAGCCTCACCGATTAAATCAACCACCGCATTTAACAGCGTATCGTCGTGAAAACTGCTTTTAGTTAAATAATAATCCGCTCCCACTTCCAATCCTCTGATTCTATCTTGCTCGCGGTCTTTGTAAGAAACAATAATTACCGGAATCGACTTTAGGGCCGAATGATTTTTAATTTGACTAACCAGCTCAATCCCCGTCATGCGCGGCATATCAACATCGCTAATTACCAAATCAAACTGCCCGGTACGCAGAGCATTCCAACCATCCATACCATTAACAGCTATTTCTACCTCATATCCTTGATTTTCTAAAAGTTTGCGCTCTACTTCTCGAACAGTAATTGAATCATCTACTACCAAAACGCGCTTGCGAGTTGTTGATTCAGCAGTTTGTTCGGTTTTACTAACTTTCTGTAACTGACTTTCAGCCAGCAGTTTATCAGTCGATCGCACCAAATCTTCAACATCGATAATCAGCACCGGCGTACCGTCTTCCATAAAAGCAGCCGCGCTGATATCCGCTACCTTACCCAAACGCGGATCTAAAGGCCTGACAACTAAATCGCGTTCGCCCAGAAACTTATCCACAGCTAAACCATAACTGCTAGAGCGATCGCTCACAATGATCACCGGCAGCAAATCCAACTTTTCAGGTGGCGCAGCTAACTCCAACACCTGATAAGCTGTCACCAAACCAATATTTTGGTTGTCAAGAGTAAAATACTGTCGGTTTTCGGCGATCGCAATATCAGCAGACTCAACCATCACAATGCGATCGATCCGAGTCAGCGGAAAAGCATAAGGTTCCCCCGAAATTTCCACCAACAGCGTCCGAATTACCGACAGAGTTAGCGGCAACTGCAAATGAAAACTCATACCTTTTTCCGGCATAGATGTCGCCCGGAGAATGCCACCAACCTCCTGCACCATACTTTGCACAATATCCAAACCAACACCGCGGCCCGAAATTTCCGTCACTTGACTAGCAGTAGAAAAACCAGGCAAAAACAGAAAATCCATCAATTCCGGTTCAGTCAATTTCGCAGCCATTTCCGCACTTACCATACCTTTCGTGACAATTTTTTGGCGGAGTTTTTCCGGTTCTATTCCTTTTCCATCATCCGAGACGGTAATTGATAGCATCCCGCCCCGATGTGCAGCTTCCAGTCGGATCGTACCTTCAGCCGATTTTCCCGCAGCCAAACGTGCGTCTGGGAGTTCAATACCGTGGTCGATAGCGTTACGCAAAATGTGTGTTAGCGGTGCTTCTAATTTTTCTAAAATATCTCGATCTACCTGAGTAGATTTGCCAACAACTTCAAATTTCACTTGCTTACCCAACTGTCTCGCCAAATCTCTCAGCATTCGCCCAAAAGCTGAAACGCCGTCAGCAAACGGTCGCATATTGCTGGCAATAACTTCTCGGTACAAGCGATCGGACAAGTTGGCAGAACGGCGGGCAAACAGTTCTAGTTCGTTGAGGCGATCGGACAAAATATGGCGGCAATCATTAGCTTTTTTGCGAGCACTGCCGAGATAATCTTCCGAGCGCTGATCTAGAACAGAATCGCTTAAAGATTCCTGCAATTTTTCCAACAAATTATAAAGTTGCCCTTGGTTTTTTCTCAGTTTTAATAATGAATCAGCAAACGGTTGCAGCCATTTTGCTTCTACTAAAGATTCGCCCGCCAAACCCATAATCCGGTTTAAGTTTTCCGCATTGACTCGTACTACGCGGTCAGTGGTTTTAGGCTTTTGAGCATTTTCCCTGAGATTTGAAGGTGCAGGTTTTGCGCTAACAATTTTAGTCGGTCGTTGCTCTACAGCTACTGCTGTAGAATTGGCGACGGGGGAAATTTGACCGCTATTCTTTGTGCGTTGGGAAGCATTATCTTGAGGTTTTGGTTGTGGTGTCGGGGTTGTTTGGGGACTCGTTGCTTCGGCAGATTTTTGTGAAACAACTGCGGCAGTTGTTGCCGATTGTTTAGTTGTTAATAATTCAAGAATCTTACTTATATCTGCGACAATATTATCTATTTCTGCCTCTTTTTCTGCCAGCCAAGCTTCGATTTTCAGTACCGGAATTTCCTGCATATTTACCAGAAAATTTACTCCGGCGAGCAGGGTGTCAATTTGACTGGCATTTAAGCTAGATTTGTGCTTCTGAAGTGCCACAAATGTATCTTCTATCGCCTTCGCAAGTTTAACAACTTCATGGAACTGAACTATTCTGCCAGCACCTTTTATTAAATGAGCGGATTTAACAAGGGAGTCTAAGTCTAAATATTCATTGGGGTCATTTTTGAGCGAGAGTAAAGTTTGGTTTAATAGTATTGATTGTGCTTCTACTTCTCCGGCAAATAAAGCTAACATCGATAAATCAGTTTTAAGCAACCGAGTTTCTGGACTTTCAACCTGTGGCAAATCGGGCAATATTTCATGAGGAATATCAGAATTGAATTGTACGTGGTCTGTTATTTCTGCGGTAAAATCAACAGGTAATTGCGGCTCCCATTCCGGCAGAATTTCTGTTTCAACAATGGTCTCTTGTTCTATTGTTTCTGCTTCATCTGGGCTGCCCAAATCTAATTGTTCGTTATTGATAATTGCTAAGATGGCAGTTTCTAAGGTTTCAATTTGCGATCGATTAACCGGGAGCCAATTTTCGATCTCGGTTTCCGGAATCTGGCTGATTTGGGCCAAAAGGTCGATCGCCCGCAGCATCACATCAATCTTATCAGGTGAGTCTAGGGCGATCGAGCCAGCCTGCGCCGCCACAAAGCAATCCTCCATCACGTGAGCGATTCGCACAGCAGCATCCAGTCCCACAATCCGCGCCGCGCCCTTGAGCGAGTGGGCCGCCCGCATCAAAGATTCCAGTTCAGCCGGAGAATTAGGGTTATTTTCTAATACCAAAATGTTCTCATTTAATACTGCTACTTGAGTGTCCGCCTCCATGCGAAATAAATCCATCATGGAGAAATTGCTCATATCTTGATTGCTCATTTTTTATTAGTCCTTAATTTATTCCAACCCACTTTCGCCCGGTTTTGTTCATGTAGGCGCGAATTCCCTTCGCCCGTTCTTCAACCCGCGGAGGCGGGTTTCGTCTGTGTAGGCGCGAATGACCTTCGCCCGCTTTTATTCGCCAGATTCCATTCACCCAATGCCCAATTCCCAATGCCCCATGCCCAATTCCCAATGCCCCATGCCCTATTCCCAATTCATTAGATAATCTTCTTATTCAACGTATAAAACAGCAAATCATCATCGAGATAACAAACACTTTGCCCCTGCCAACTGATAATCCCTTTAGTATAAGTTTCTGGCACTTTAGAAACAGTAGATGGAACATTTCTGATTTGTTCCGGGAGAATGCGGTGAATGCCGTAAATTTCATCCACTCCAAACACCCAGCGGCTGCCTTCTCTCTCAACAACTACCATCCTTTCGTAAACAACAGGACTAATATTTTGTCGGCTAGCATCTGCTGCTTCCAATCCCAAAAGTGCTTTTAGCGAAATGCACAACTGAATTTCGCCGCGAATATTCACCAAGCCGATAAGTATATTATTACTGCGGTGTGGCAAAGTGTGGATAACAGAAATCTGCGTCACTTCCTTAAACAGCGCCGCCGGTAAAGCCAACCATTCGCCGTTAAGCCTAAAAATACCTACAGATATAGTACCCGCAGCCGTGACGGCGTTAGTTACTCCTTGACTCGATCGCAATAAATTAGTCCACTCTTCCAGATATCCAGTCGGCAATTCCTGTTCCAGCAAACTCCGGCCCGCGTCGGAATAGACTGGACAGTTGCGGCAGTGAATAAATGTTTTTAATTGAGGACAAGTGCGATCGCCCCCAACTCCGATCCGATTCCAGCAATCATCAGTCATTCGATTTTAGATTTTAGATTTTAGATTTTAGATTGTAGGGTGTGCACCGCGCACCAGTTTGTAGTTTGTAGTAGTTTGTAGGGTGTGCACCGCGCACCAGTTTGTAGTTTGTAGCGTGCGCACCGCGCACCAGTTTGTAGCGTGCGCACCGCGCACCAGTTTGTAGCGTGCGCACCGCGCACCAGTTTGTAGCGTGCGCACCGCGCACCAGTTGATTTAAGTGACATACTCCCACATCAACCTGAGTACAGGTATGATGTGGGCTTCTTAGCAGCCCGATGAAGGGTATGCAAGATTTCCTTCGCGGTACTGTCGTCCATAGTTCCTACTACAGAAAGATTCCCGCTACGGCGTTTTATTTTGGGGAAAATGTCCAACCCCAATTTCTTCAAATTAATCGAAGCGTTGATATCGCGATCGACCATTAAAGAATGTTGCTCGTCCCAATAGCTTCGCATACCGCAATCGGTGAAAACGATTTCATTCCGATAGCACAGAAGCATTGAGGTATAAGCAGGTTTTTGCGGAACGACGGCTGATCCAGCTTTTTCGGCTATGTATTCCAGCGTCTTGAAAAATTGACCAAACGCAGCATCCAGCCAAGACTTGTTTAGTCCTGATTTGGCTGATTGACCGTTTGGGAGGTAGTTACCCTCATCGTCTTGCTTAACTTTATTCCGCTTCGTTAAGCCTTTTAAGTTCAAATCTTCGTGAAAAAAGAATTTAGCTCCAGACCTGACAAGTTTGTGAGCTGTTTTATAGTGGAAGTCTTGGCGAGAACGCGCTATTTTTTGGTGCTGTCTCGCTTCTTTTTTTGCTAATTTCCGTCGGGCGCTACAGCCACGCTTCCGCTTATTCCGCTTTTTTGAAATGCGGTCTAACTTAGCTTGGTTTTTGCGAAGCGGTTTCAATGAAGGCAACTTTTCGCCCGATGACGTTGCTAAATAGACATCTTCATGCAGCACCGCATCTAACCCAATTGAGTTATCCCAGTTTGGGGTAACTTTGTCAGAAATAAACTGGGGTACTGAAGCGTCTTCAAGCATTATCTGGGCGAACCAACCATCAGCCTTTCTAGTTACACTAATTTGCTTGACGGTAAATCCATCGGGGATTGGGCGGTGCCTCCGAACTTTTATCACGCCCAACTTCGGCAATCGGATATAAAACCAATTCTTGCGAACCAACTTAATCCAATCGCTGTTAGCCGTAGAAAAAGTCATCGTCCGGTAATCAGCTTCAGTCTTGAATCGGGGTTTACCCGATCGACCGCCTTTACTATCCCCTACTATAAACCGTTCAAAGGCTTTATCTACTCGTTTAGAAACATCTTGCAGGATAGTTGAATCTACCTGCTTGAAGTCCAATAGCTCACCACTGTGGAAGACTTTTACTAGGTCTTTTTTGAGGGCGGGCAATTGTTGCTTTTGAGAGTAGTAGTTGGGCTTTTCGCGAGGCGCAGAGATGCTAGCAACCAATGGACAAGCATTTATAGCAGTGCGGTTTTTTTCCCACCAATCAAATCGATCGCCTAGCTGTCTGTTGTACCAATAGCGACAAATTCTCAACCAATGGTTGAGGGTTAATTTTTGATTGGTGTCGGGATAGAACTGATACTGATACGTTACTTTCATTGCGCTACGACCTTTACGCATTTGCTGGTCATAAAAATACCAGAAAATACTAGATAAAGTCAAGTAGTAATTTAATAATTGTGTCGAGTAATGATGCTAGCAGATAAAGATTTGTTGATCTCGTCATCCACACCTTCATTGCTCGCCCGCTATGCTGACGAGGACATGAAGATGTGGAATCCTCGGTTCACGCGCCTTTCATCCCACACTAATCGAAGCGATATAGTGTGGGGATTCCCGTCTGACTAGCTAAAAAAACCGACTCGATCCGCCGACTCCCTATTTACTTTAAAAACGCTAGCATTTCGTGGCGTAAACCGAGTGTAGCATCATTAACTTGCCCGATCGCCCCATTGATATCCCGGAGCGCCGACGCAGTTTGCGAAGAAGCCTCACTCAACTGCACCATCGCCTCGCTAATTTGCACAGCACCCTGAGACTGTGCATCCATCCCCTCATTCACCTCTTCAAAACGCGGAGTCAAAGCTTGCACCCGCTGGATAATCGATTCCAACTGCAAACTAATAGTTTGCACATCTTCCACCCCGCGGCGCACCTCATTAGTAAACTTATCCATTTCCATCACGCCAACACCCACCGCAGACTGCATTTCTTTAACCATATTTTCAATATCCAAAGTAGCCACCGCCGTTTGATCTGCCAGTCGGCGAATTTCCCTAGCCACCACCGCAAAACCCAACCCGTACTCTCCCGCTTTTTCCGCTTCAATAGCCGCGTTGAGCGAAAGCAAATTAGTTTGATCTGCCACCTTCGTAATCGTCGTGATAATACTGTTAATATTATTAGCTTTTTCGCTAATAACTCCCAATTTACCCGAGATCGCACTGGTAGAATCTGCTAATTTATTCATCGTGGATTCCATGCGACCAATTTCTTGTTTACCGCCGCCGGCAGATTGAGCAGCTTGGTGGGACATCTCCGAAACTTCATCCATTGTCCTCGCCAGTTGCATAGCAGTAGCAGCAATTTCTTTAGCCGTGGCTACTACTTCATTAGTCGAAGCCACTTGTTGATTCATCGTCGCTTCCAATTCCTTGCCGGAGGAGGCAATTTGGTTCGTAGATCCACTAATTCTGAGGCCCGACAGATCTATTTGATTTTCCAGAGTTTGGGATACCGTACTCGTGAGAAACAGTCCAAACAGTCCAGCCGTTAGCGGCCCGAGAATCATGCCCAAAATTACCCAGAATGTGGTTTGACTAATATCGTTTTTAGACTGCTGTTTAGCTAGTTGTCCCGTTGTTTCATTGATTTTGAGGTCTTCCAAGATTAAGTTAGTAGCTGATTCAAACGAGGATCGATTCGCTTTGGCGCGATCGCTCAATTGATTGTAAAACGCCCCAGCCCTTCTAGCAGCCTCGATATCGGGCGACTTAGTATTCCCTTGGCCAATCAGTTCGATCTGCCTTTTAAATGGGTTGAGAATTCCTAAACTCTCAAATCTTTTATTTAAATCTAAAAAAGCTTCGTGATTTTTCTTCCAGATATCCCATTTAGCCTGCAATTCTTTGTATATCTTATCTTCCTCCGCAGTTCTGGATGTGGTTTCATACTCTTTGAAACCCTCATTAATCTGCTCCCAAGCTTTCTGAATTCTCGTCAACTCACTTCTCCTTTCCTCTGGGCTGAGTTCCAGATCCAGTAATGCCCGTTCCGACGACTCAATTTGCGTTTGTCCTTCATTAACTTTCCACAATCCACTAACGCTCGGCAGGCTATTGTTAGCTAGCGTATCAATATGTCCACCTAGCCGATAAGTGCCACTCCAACCAATACAAGCCACAGCTAAAACAATCACAGCTAGAAAAATAAATGCAGCATTCAGGCGCTTTTTAAAACTGATATTTTTAAACATTTTCTACATCCTTATTGCTTACTTTAAACCGAGAAATTTCTTGACGCAAACCTTGAGATGCCTCATTTAATTGAGAGATAGCACCGTTAATTTCGCGCAATGCGCCCGCCGTTTGCGACGACGATTGACTCAGATACACCATCACCTCGCTAATTTGCTGAGCGCCTTCCGATTGAGCCTCCATACTCTGATTTACCACTGAAAAACGCGGAGTGATAGCCTGCACCTGCTCGATAATTTCAGTCAGTTGCCAGCTCACACTTTCCACATCCTCAACGCTATCATTTACTTCTTCAGTAAACTTGTTCATTTCCGTCACCCCAGTAGAAACTGCTGCCTGCATTTCTTTAACCATTTTTTCAATATCTAAAGTAGCAACAGCAGTTTGATCGGCTAAACGCCGAATTTCTCTAGCAACTACAGCAAAACCCATACCATATTTTCCTGCTTTTTCTGCTTCTATGGCAGCATTCAAAGAAAGTAAATTAGTTTGGTCAGCTACCTTGGTTATTGTAATAATAATTCGACTAATATTATTAGCTTTTTCGCTGATGTTGCTAAGTTGGCTAGAAATAGAAGTTGTGGCGGTTGATAATTCCCGCATGGTATTTTCCATGTGGCTTAAATTCCGCTGACCGCCCTCTGCTGCTATTGTGGTAGTTTGGAAGGTAGAAGTAATTCCCTGCATTGCTTGCTTCAGTTGTCGAGAAGTAGCAGCTATCTCTTTTGTAGTAGCTTCCACCTCTCTAATCGAAGCTGCTTGTTTGGCGATTACTTCCTCCAATTCCTTGCCAGAGGCAGCAATCTCATGAGAGGAAGCAGTTACTTGAAGGCCAGAATTTTGTACTTGCCCGATCAAGGAACTTAGGCTTTGAGTCATGCTTTGGAATCCGGCGAGTAGTTTGCCAACTTCTCCCTGATAATTTGCTGAAATATTGGCAGTTAAATTGCCCGCCGATACCTCTTCTGCAACTTTTACTGCTATTCCCAAGGATTGCGCGATATTCCGGATAATTACCCAAGAAATTAACACCCCAACTCCGACAATAATCAAAGTGCTCGCCCCAGCAAAGTAAGTTGAAAAAATTTCAGCTTCCTGGGCGAATTTCTTTCTTTCATCCAAGAATCGATTTTCAGTTTCTTTGATTTCTGTGATTTTACCCCTCAACTTCGCCATAATTTCTAGTCCTGTTCCAGCACTTACTATTTTTTTTACCTCCTCTTCTCGACCAGATTTGCGGAGTTGAATAGTTTTTTCTAAATAATCGATTCTTTCTCTAATCAGGATTTGCAATTGACCGAGTTTTTCTTGTTGTGTCGGATTTTTCATCTTCTCTCTCAACTCTGCTAGTTGCACGTTAATGCTTGCATTTGCTTCATTGTATGGCTCTAAAAAATTCTCTTTTCCCGTGTACAGATAGCCGCGCTGACCAGTCTCAGCTTCCAGCAAAAGCATATCTAACTGTGCCAATTCTTGCAAAATTTTATGGCTCGAAGTAACGTTATCTAAAGACTTAACTAAAGTATTTTTAGTGTGTTGTGCTACAAGATTCCCTATAAGTATTAAGGTAAATATTGTGCCAAACCCCCTCCACAAAATTTGTTGAATAGTTGACTTCTTCTGCACTGAATTTACCTCTTTTTTGCCTGCTACAAATAACGAATAAAATTTGATATTTTAGAGTTTAGATACTGACGAATATTGGGTGTGAGTAACTATCAATTGACTTTGAATCGCGAAATTTCGTGGCGCATCCCGTGGGCTGCTTCGTTCAAAAGGCCGATCGCACTATTGATTTCCCGCAAAGCATCAGCCGTTTGCAGGGAAGTTTCGGCCAACTGCGCCATAGTTTCGCTAATTTGCTGAGCTCCTTCCGATTGAGCTTCCATGCCTCTATTTACCGAATCGAAGCGGGGAGTGAGAGATTGTACTTGCTGAATAATTTCGGCTAATTGCACGCCGATGTTACGAATATCTTCCATCCCTTTGCTGACTTCATGGGAGAATTTATCCATTTCCATCACCCCAGTAGAAACGGCTGACTGCATCTCTTTAACCATGTTTTCAATATCGAGTGTGGCAACGGCTGTTTGGTCGGCTAGGCGGCGAATTTCGCGGGCGACGACGGCAAAACCCATGCCGTATTCTCCGGCTTTTTCGGCTTCGATCGCTGCATTTAAGGAAAGTAAATTAGTTTGATCGGCTACTTTTGTAATCGTGGTAACAATGCTGTTGATATTGTTGGCTTTTTCGCTAATGATTCCGAGTTTGTTAGAGATAGAAATGGTAGCATTTCCCAAGACTTTCATGGTATTCTCCATGCGAACTAACTCTTTTTGACCTGTGCTAGCTTCGCGGGCAGTTGACTCTGCCATGTGGGAAACTTCATCCATCGTTTTTACGAGTTTACCACTGGTGGCTGCGATTTCTTTGGCAGTAGCTACAACTTCGTTGGTGGATGCTGCTTGTTCGTTGACTGTGGCTTCTAATTGTTTGCCAGAAGCGGCTATTTGGGTGGCTGATGAAGTGATTTGTATGCCCGATGTTTGCACTTGTTTGATTAATCCGGCCAAACCGCGATTCATGCTGCGGAAGGAGTTCTCCAATTTGCTAATTTCGTCTTTGGTGTCGCTGACATGAACTTCTCCTGTTAAATCGCCGATCGACATTTTCTCTGCTACATCCACCACTCCGGCAATTTTAGCCCCTAACGGTTTGGCGATCGTATTGCTAAAGTACAGTCCAAACAGTACGGCCGTTAAAGGGCCCAGCAGCGTGCCTAAAATCACCCAGAACCGAGTTTGACTGATATCTTCGGTGGCAGCTTTGCCTGAGTCTGCTGCTAATTGGCGATCGTAGTTCAGGAGTTCCAGCATTCCCTCTGTCGCAGCTTGAAATGTAATTACTTTCTCGTTCAAAGCTTTGTCGTTCATTCTGTTAAGCACCTCAACTGCTGATGCAGCAGTTGCTAGTTCAGGTGATTTAGTTTTACCCTGTTTGAGCAAATCAATTTGGATTTGCCGGGGATTGACAATGCCTATTCTTTCATATTCTTTATTGAGTTCTTGGAATTCTTTGTGAGCCTCAGTCCACTTTTGCCACAGCGGTTTAAATTTTTGATAAAGTTTGTCTTCTTCCTCGTTGCGCCCAAGTTTATCGTACTCTTGAAAACCTTGATTTATCTGATTCCAAGCATTATTTATTCTCGCGATTTCTCGGCGTCTTTGGTCAGCATTGATTGCTTCGTTGAGCAGCATCCGATCGGAAGACTGCACCTGTGTTTGTCCTTCGTTGATTTTCCACAAAGCGACGGTGCTGGGATAAGCATCGTTGGCGATCGATTTCAGGTGCCCGGATAGCCGAAAATTTCCGCTGGCGCCGACTAAAGCTACAACAAGCACGATCGCCCCCATGAACACAAACGCAGCGATCATGCGTCTTTGCAAAGTCATATGCTTAAAAATATTGTCCATGCTTCGATTCTCAGTTATTACCAGAAAGAATTGGTTGAAAGCCTCTCCCTTTGAGGGAGAAATTAAACTCAGACTATTAATTACTCCAATCCTCTTCCTTGTAGGTAGAGGTCGCCCTCAACTGTCAACTGTCAACTATCAACTGTCAACTGTCAACTGAATTCTTAGGCTATTTTTCCATTCGCTGAATGCGCCGGCGGACGATCGCAGCACCGGCAATATCTCCTCGCTCTTCTTTGAGCAAAGCTAGGTGAATTAGTCCTTCATAGTGATCCGGCTTGAGGTAAGTTGCTTTTTGGAAAGATTGCTCAGCTTGTTGGCGATCGCCCCTTGCTTGGTAAACTTGGCCCAATAAGACGTAAGCGTCAGCATTCGTGGGATTTTGACTGAGGTAAGTTTCGCACAGTTTGGCCGCTTCCTGCAATTGTCCGCGATCGGCCAAACGTCGCGCTGCGTCTAAATCCGCACTCGCAGACTTAGCAGGATCTGGTGGTGGGGCGATCGCCCGAATTGGCAAAATCCCCGAATTCTCATTCTCTCTCGGATATTTTTGATGGGAAGTAGAGGATTTACTGTTAATACTTGGCAACTGATCGTTGCGAAGATTTTCCCTATTTCCCGCGTGTTTAAACTCTCGAACAATCCGCGAATAACTGATATTAGTCGGCTCTTTTTTGACCTGAACTTGCGGGCTGTATGGAATATCTGTTTTGCGGTAAGCAAATGCTAGGGAATGACGCACCGAGACAAATTGAGGAGGCAGTTTCTGCCCGCTTTCTGAGTGACCCAAAAATAATATTCCTGTTTTGTTTAACAATCGATTTAACAGTTGAATGGTCTGATTTCTGCCTGTTTGATCGAAATAAATTAACACATTGCGACAAAAAATTGCATCGTAAGGAAGTTGGTTAGATAAAAAATAGCTATCTAGAATATTACCCTGAATAAAATTAACTTTCCTTCTCACCAAGTCGTTCAACTGATAAAGATCTCCCGGCACCGGAGTAAAATAGCGATCGCGAAAATCTAAGTTTTTGTCGCGGAAAGAGTTTCTGCCGTAAACTGCGCGCTGGGCTTTTTTGAGAGCAACTTTGCTGATGTCTGCCGCATCGATGCTGAAGTTGATCGGATTTAAACCAGCGTCTAGTAGGGCGATCGCGATCGAGTAAGGTTCCTCTCCCGTCGAACAAGGAAGGCTCAACACGCGCAGGGTTTTGCCGGGATTTTGTGGAAACCATTCCGAAAGCGCGTAGCGGCTCAAAAAAACAAAAGGTTCGCGATCGCGAAAAAACCAAGTTTCCGGTATCACTACAGCTTCGATTAATTCTTCCAATTCTGGAGGGGATGTTTGCAATTTTGTCAAGTAAATACTGATATCCGTTAAACCGCAATCTTCCATCCGACGGTTTACGGCTCTAGTAATTGTATTAGAACCAATAGTCAGGGCATCTAAACCAATTGTTTGTCTGAGTAGAGCTTCAATTGCTACTTGTGTCATTGATTTTAGCTCGTATGACAGTTGACAGTTGACAGTTGACAGTTGACAGTTGACAGTTGACAGTTGACAGTTGACAGTTGACAGTTGACAGTTGACAGTTGACAGTTGACAGTTCCAATTACCAATTACCAATTACCAATTACCAATTACCCATTGCCAATGACTAATGACCAATTACCCATTGCCAATGACTAATGACTAATGACCAATTACCCATTGCCAATGACCAATAACCAATAACCAATAACCAATAACCAATAACCAATAACCAATGACCAATGACTAAATCTCAGTCTTCCTGCTGGGGAAGCAGATAAGTTTTTTGGGATTCAGGCAGCAGATGTTCTACCCTGACAAATTGAATCATACCGCGATCGTCTGCAATCATTTCTCCCAAATAAGGAGTGCTGTCAATCTTAATGCCGGGACTAACAAATTCGGTTTCTGGTTTGTCGAGAGTTTCTGTCACCCGTTCCGCCATCAGCCCTAAAATTAGGGGGCCGTGCAAACTGTGGTTGTTCCCCTCAGAAGTATTGGGAAACTGGCAATTGACTAAGACAATGCGCGTGCTCAAGTAAGCGCGGGCGGCCGTCCCCTGTATCATTTGGCACAAATCAATGACCGGGACGAGATGTCCTCGGTAGTTAAACAAGCCGGGAATGTATTCCGGCGCGTTGTGGAGTTTTTTCAAGGTGACAGTGGGAACTACTTCGACTACGCGCCTGCTATCGAGGGCATAGCGATCGTCCCCGACATAAAAAAGTAACATCAACATAGGGATACCATTGGAGATTTTAGATTCTGAAAGTCGGTCGAAAAAGCATTTTCAGAAATTTCGCTTAGTTTTGCAACAATTACGATTCTTTTGGAATTCTAGAGCTATCTTGGAAAAAGTGTATTTTCTGGAGACTCAACTTCTATGGGTTGGTTTAAAAGACTGTTTGGAATGGAAAAGCCTGAAGAGCAGGCTCAACCGATGGCAGAAGTAGTACAGCAAGCTGCCGAAGCACAATCGATTGCTCCTGCTAAAGTCGGCCCAGACGGAAATTTTGACGAAAGCGGCCTGGCGAAGCGGGTGGCCTTGGCTTTTGACGGCGATTCAGAAGTTGCTGATATCGAGACTGTTTGGGTTGCTCAGCTCAGCGGCACGGTTGTTCTCAAGGGTCAAGTTCCCAGTCAGGAAGTTCTTGACAAGTTGGTGGCCATTGCCTCTGCTGAAGAGGGTGCGACGGGCGTGCAAACCGATCAAGTGACAGTCGGGTAGTTCTTCGGATCTCGATCCGTTTCGTTCTGAGTACGATCGAATTAGTCAAAGCTCGATTAAACCCGCTATGGCGGGTTTTTTCCTGCCTTCTCACCCTCAAAATATTAATTTTTGTAAGTAAGCGCGCTTTAGTTAAAAAACAGTATAATTGAATACAGAAACTAAATAAGTTTTAGGTAACAAAAAGCAAACCTGACCTGACCCCGCCCAAAAACGGGTACAAGCCGGGACACTCATGAGGGTCGATCGCAAAATTTTAGACGAAAGTCCCAGCTACCAGATTCATCTGTGAAGTAAATCTAAAATCGACTGACGATCGTTTTTATCTCAATATAAGGATCGAAAAATATGAAACTCACTTATCGCGGTGCCAACTACGAGTACGACATTCCGACAGTGGATATGATCGAAGGGGAAGTCGCGGGCAAATATCGGGGTCAAGACTGGAACTATCGGTATCCGAGACACCTGGCTGTCCCCAAAAAATACGGCGGTATCAACTCTACCACAAAGCGAGATTTTCAAGCCCAGCAGCAGGTCACAACACCTTGCGCGGCGGTTGAATCTGCACCAACTGCTGCGGATTTGGCGCAAGTTCACCGATCGCATATTTGCAGTATTCTCGATCGACGGAAACAAGTAGCCACAGCCAAAGGTGATGAAAGATTACTGCGCTTGCTAGAAAGAGAGTGGCAGCAAATGGCTTGTTAGGAAATAGATTCAGACAACAAAGCGTTTGTTAAGAAGGGGAAGTTGAGTTAAGCTCAATTTCCCCTTTTTGGTGTTGGTTTGGCGACGATTTTGCACCAGCGAGATCAATTGTCTGGATTTGGGGTGATGCGAGGTTGATAAGGGCGATCGATCTTTTCAACATTCTTTCGGCTGCGATTAGCTTTGATGATTAACTCAATCCCCTGAAATATCATTCCCTGAATCACATCCAGGGCGGGTTTCCCAGATACTACATCGAGATTGCCCTTCACACCAATGATGGCTGCTTGCAGGATAAATGCACTTGCGATGACTCGCCACACAAACTTTTGAGTAGCTTTTTGTGGTTGATTCTTCTGGATAGGCATTGAACTCACCTTGTTTTTGGTTTACAAGGTCAATTGTTTTTTTGGGTTTTTCCCCAAACAACTTCCCCACGCAAACCTGGGAATGCTTGTAGAATGAGGATTAGCAGCTTGGGGGTGCAAGCTGGTTTGGGCAACTCAAAAATTTTTTAGTACGACTTACGCACGGGTGGCCAGAAACCGGGTTTTTTTACGAAAATCCTCCGCCGTAGTCCGCAGATTAGGTAAAAAACCCGGTTTCTTTGTCGGGAGTGGGTAATCCCAAATCCAGGTTTACGGCCTCTTGATTCTTGAGTCGGCGTAGGCCGACTTTGTTTGTATAGAAGCGGTTTCAACCGCCGAATCATCTGTTTAGGTTTTCTTTATCGTTGCGGTATGCCAAGAAATAGTGGTTGGGGAGAAACAGAGCAGAAAAATAGCTTAAACTTAGTAGAAGCTTTACTCTCTCATGCAGATGAATCACTGGAGTTAGACGACGCACTCAAAACCGCTGTTCAGGTTGAGTGGGTTTCTGCTAACCAGTTGCGCGTGACAGGGAAAGAAAAGCAGAAAACAGGGAATCGAATTGTTGATGTTGGCACACGGAAGGAACATTTAGTTACACTGATCAAGAAAACTGGCAAACGCTTAGAACTTGGCAAGCGACAAGGAAGCCAGCAAGACAACGAATTGGATGCAATTCAAACAGTCATTGACCGCTTGAGAGATTTGGAAGTGTTGAAGGAAGATCCCAACAATAAAAAAACTCAAGGTTATTGGAAATTCACGCTGACGCTGCAACACCAAACAGAATCAAGGGATCGGAATCTGGCTGTAGTTAAACAGAAATGGCAAGAAAAAACAGCTTCAAATGTACCGGAATTATCACCGATACCCGATAAAAATATCGACTGGCGCGAAATTTGCGACCAAGTTTTAGAAACACAACAACTCCGCCGCCAAGCAACAGCGCAACAATATGAATTAAATATTTACGTTCCCTTGGGATTAATGGAACGTCCCAAAACGCCAAACCCCAGAACAAATGCGATAGGGGAAGATTCGCGATCGCAGAAAGAACCAGAACTGCAAATCGTCCAAACTTATAAAGATGATGCTTTTTTCCAGAAAGCAATTGCCGAAAATCGCACCGAAAAAGGCAAGCATATCGCGATTATTGGCGAACCGGGTGCGGGAAAAACTACGCTGTTAGGAGAATTAGCGGAACGGTTGCCGAAAAATTCCCCAGATTTTCCGATTTGTATTCGACTGGCAGATTTACGGGAAAGCACCATCGAAGATTATTTACTCGATAATTGGCTAAAAAAAGCGCTACAATTTATCGATGCTGATGCGGAAAATGTAACCCCAGAAATCAGAAAAGCACTCAAACAACTGTTCCGTCAAGGTAAAGTCTGGTTGCTGCTTGATGCCGTAGATGAAATGGCGGCGGAATCGCCTGTGCAGGCGTTGGCGAAAATTCGGGAACAACTGACTGACTGGGTGGGTAAGGCGCGGGTGGTGCTAACTTGCCGTCTGAATGTTTGGGATGCAGCGATTAGCAATACCCTGACAAATTTTGATACTTATAAAACGTTGGAATTTGAACCCGATGATGTCGATGAGTTTATTCACCAGTGGTTTGAGCAAGCGAGTCAGGATGAGAAACGGCGCAATTCTGGCAATGAAAATTTTTGGCATTCCCAGGGAAAACGCTTACAGCAAGAGTTAAAAGCACCGGGCAAAGAGCGAATTCGGGAACTGGTACGCAATCCCCTGCGGTTGTCCATGTTGTGTCAGTCTTGGTGCGTACCCGAACAGGATTTGCCGTCAACGAAGGCGGCACTTTACGAGCAGTTTACCACTTATTTTTTTGAGTGGAAACAAGAGGAATTTCAGAAAAAGCACCGAGTATTAAAGGAAACGGATAAAAAACAGATTCAACAAGCTTTGGCAAAGTTGGCTTTAGCGGCAATGGAAAGCGCTAATCGGTTTCGGATTGAGCAAGATTTTGCCATTGAACAGATGGAGGAACAGTGGTTTAATTTAGCTGGTGAATTGGGATGGTTGGTTTTAGTTGACAGGGATACCCGCACAAAAAAGCCTGTTTACGCTTTCTTCCATCCGACGTTTCAGGAATATTTTGTGGCTTTGGCTATTGATGATTGGGATTTTTTCTTACCTCGCAATCATATTGATAAACCTGTGTTAGGCAAGCGATACCGCATTTTTGAGCCGCAGTGGAAGCAGGTAATCTTGCTGTGGTTGGGGCGTGAAGATGTAGAAAGGAAGCATAAAGAGGAGTTTATCCAAGCGCTGCTACAGTTTGATGATGGGTGTGGTAAATTTTCTAATATAAAACCACTATATAAAAGCTTCTATGAGAGTCAAGCCTATTTTCTAGCCATAGTTGGTAGTTCTGAAGTAAGACATTTTGTTTTATCCGATAAATTTGTCGGTGAAATAGTTAGTCAGAGTCTTTGTGATTCAGATTTATTGCGTGAAGTTGCAAGTACAGCGTTAGTACAATTAGATCGCACTCAAGTAATTAATAGTTTAGTCCAATTAATTCAGTTTATCCAAAAGTGGAATCCTCATGATAAATTGAGCCTCTGTTATGCAGCAGAACTTTTAGGAAAAATCGATCTTCATAGTGATTTGGCTCTTAATACTCTATTAAATCTATCTTTAGCAAATAGATACAATGATTACTCAATCCGTATTCAAGCAATAAAAAGTTTAGGTAAAATTTGTAAATATCATCCTAAAGCAATTAGTTATCTAATGGATTATTCTAAGTATGCTTTTGATAAAAATATTCGTTTAGAGGCGATAAGTAATTTGATAGATGAAGTCAATATATCTGCTCCTATAATTGCAGATGCTTTACCTCTAATTGTAAAGGATTTACTTGAATTAAGCAAAGGTGATAATTATGAATATAGCTTAGATGAACCTATATTTTTGTTAGAAAAGATCGCTCGGTCAAGCTCTATTGCTGTTGATGCTCTAATCCAGTTAATCCGATTTCCAAATAGACATAACTTTTTTTTGGTAGCATATAGTTTAGGAAAAATTGATGAAGGTAAACGCCTTGCCGTTGATGCCTTAGTCAGTGTAATCCAGAATGATTGGTGGAGAAGCGCTTACAGCGGGAGAGCAGCAAGTATTTTATGGAAGATTGGCGCAACACCTAGTTGCATTGTTGTTGATACCCTTGTTAGATTAATCCAGAACTGTGAATATGAAGATACCTGTTGGCAAGCAGCATATAGTTTAGGAACAATTGACCAAGGCAACCCTATTGCCATAGACACCCTAATCACACTAATTCAAAATTCTCAGGATAAAAATATTCGTGCAGAAGCGGCTGCAAGTCTAGGGCTAATTGACAAAGGCAATTATATCGCTATTAATACTCTAACTAAGTTAATTCATAATTATTGGTGGGATGTTTATACTCGTAGCCAATCCGCTTACTACTTATTGCAAATTGAGCCAGGTAACTCTCTTGCTATTAATACCTTAATGAAAGAGATTACAAGCTATTCTTCTAAGGAATGGAATCGTAGAAGTGCGGCAGATAAATTGAAGATAATTTTGCGAGAATCTGAAATAAAGCAAGTTATCGCTGCCCTGAATCATTACTTATCAGCTAATCAATTTAAATATAACCATGAGCGATTCAATGCTTGCTACGAATTACTCTGGCATTATGCTCAAACTCTACCCTACCCTGAATTCTATCAAGCTTGGCACAGTGATAAGATTTTAAAAAAGTTATACCGAGCATTGTTCCATCCCTAACCACATTTGATGAAGTGCTTCAAAAGCTAATTTGCATCTCTACTCACCAATTCATCGACCCGGATAACCCAGCCCAAGAAATTTACGATGAAATGCTAAATCAAAATTGTCCAGAGTGGCAGAATGGGTATCCAGATACCATGCAAAAACTCAAACTGTATTGGAATTCCCTACGCCGCCAAAGCGAAATTCCCCTATTTTTCATCTGCTACGATTCCACAGCACTCTGGGCCACACCCACAGGATTTAGCGCTCCATTTCTCAAAGCTTTAAGCAAATTCGATCGCGCGATTTGCATAGTATGCGAAACAGAGGATATTGCGCTGCAAACTTTCTCACCCAGTCAACCGAACTTAATTGGGGCAATAGTTAAGTGGATAAAAGCCCACTAGAACAATTAAATTCTCACATCGAAATGGCTAAAATATAAATAGATAATGTATTATTTATTTAATTGCTCCTTGATTTTTAAACAAAAACTTATAAAATCTTGAAAACTCAGTAAGTGATCTGAATTTGCCTCAACTCTTGCGATGAGTTGTTTAAGATAATATTCTTCTTGCACTTCTCTCGGTCTAGGTTTACTATAAGATAAATGCGTTTTTGAAGCCAAACTACGTTCTTTAAAAATTCCTCTAAGATAACCTTCATGAAACAGAGCTTTTGTTTTATATCCGAAAATTTCCTTTGTATTTTCCGCATTTTGGACAAATTCGCTCGCTAAATCTTCAGGATTATCTTGACAGACATCAAAATATTTAATATATTGCTTCAAAATTTCATTATGTTGTGGATTTCTCACAAAAAATTTTCGATTTCCTAAAAACCAAGTTTCCAGACAAACTTTCTGCACAATAACTTCAAGTTGACAATTTACCGGTAGAGATTGAAAAGGTTTATCTTTTAATTCCGACTTAATTTGCTCATCAGCTTCCGCTTGTTTCTCCGAAACTGTAAAACGATCTGCGTCTGTGAATAAAACCAAGTAATTATATTGAGGAAATAGGTTTATTTCTTGGATAGCATTAGCAGTAACTCTATAGCAACTGGGAACGCCCATATCACTTTCGTAATAATAATTATTCTGAATTACCGCATCAAAACTATCCACTTCCGTCAATTCTGGAAGCAGCACAGATAACCACTTTTTATAAACAATCGGTTCTGTCTTTCCTTCAAATACAAAATACAAATTCATACTACGATTGTTTTTCGAGAATTTTGTTTAACTGAATAAATGCGTCTTGTTTAGATTTACCTAGATGATAATCCGAGGCATTACAGGTTCTAATGTGTCCGCCTTGTCGAGTAACAATTTTCCAATATTCATAGGGAATATTATTTATAATATAAGGGTGATGACTGGTGGCAATAAATTGCAAGGTTTTATTTTCGTGAATCAGGTCATCAGTTAAGATATCAATACAATTAATTCCCAAACTATTCTCAAATTCATCAATCAATATTACCGAACCTTCATTTGAAAGAAAAATTTCGCCAAGATGAATAATTGTACGTAACATACCCGAAGACATCCTATCTTCCCTAATCCATTTAGGCACAGATTTCTCTTTGATAGAAATAACAGGGACAAATATATCAGCAAATCCTTTGAACAAGTCGTCTGTTTTAAAAGGCTCAACTCTGACATCTTCGATTTGTTGAAAAACATCAATGAATCTTGACTTAATTGCTTCAAAAATATCTAACTTATTTTCATAAATCAGATATAGCTTAGTTCTAATATCCTCATCGCTATTTACTATGCTCTGTAAGGTTTGATATTTGTTTTTAATCGAGTGCAAAGATTGCTTTGAGCTTCTAAGACGCAGACCGTTGATTGTATGGTCGCGATATTCTATTTTATTTAGAGCATCAAAAGCTTCTTTTATAACAGTTTCTTCTTTTAATAAATACATCATTGATTGATGTGAAGAAAGCTTTGGTATTTGGCTATTTTTGAATTTTATATCCTCTTTATTCCGCTCAAATAATACCTCATTTTTTGAAATCAGTTTTTCATAAATAAATGATGGTTTTTCATTTTCATCTGGGTTTTCTTTTTCAGGATCGTCAAAATTTAGTTCATTGGTTTCAACAGTATCAAAACCACCTTCCCAAATAAATTCAGTGTTATTTACAGTAGAAAATATGATTTTCCATTCTAATCCATTGATAGCTTTTCCATTGGCTATACGTTTTAAATCGATAATTCCACGCAAGATTTGGGTTTTGCCTGCACCTGATATGCCAACTAAAAGAGTTAAATTGGATGAAAATTTAATTTCATCAAAATCCCAACCCAAAAAATGATTTTTTAATTGGAGTGAAATAATTTTCATAAGTTAATTCTTTTTGTTCAAATTGCTAAAAATATTTAAATTGTTGCAGTTGAGCAATATTGTAGCATGGAAGAAAGAGGAGACGATCGCAAAACTTCAACCCTAAAATAGGCTGAAAATCTCTCCCCACTTCCCCCATCAACCCTTGACGCAAACCACCTGCTTCAGAGTCGCCACAACTTCCACCAAATCCGACTGCTGACTCATCACCTCCTCAATCGGCTTATAAGCCCCCGGAATTTCATCTAAAAATTCCTCATTTTTTCGACACTCAACCCCCTCAGTTTGCCGCACAAAATCATCAAGAGTAAATACATTCTTCGCTTTAGTTCGAGACATCAATCGCCCCGCACCGTGAGAACAAGAACAGTAACTTTCCACATTACCTTTGCCCTTCACAATGAAAGATTTTGTCCCCATCGAACCTGGAATAATCCCCAAATCGTCAACTTGCGCGCGCACAGCACCCTTGCGAGTCACATACACATCTTCCCCAAAATGCACCTCTTTTTCCGCATAATTGTGGTGGCAATTCACCTCTAAAAGTGGCTTCGTAACTTTGCCACCAGCGAGATGCTTTTCCACAATTTTCTTAAACCGATTCATCATAATATCGCGATTAAAACTCGCATAATCCTGTGCCCACTGCAAATCGTGCCAATAAGCAGCAAACTCCGGCGTACCCGCTACAAAATAAGCTAAATCTTTGTCAGCCAAACTAATTTCTGCGAGTTTAGCTAAATCTTTAGCAGTGTCGATGTGGTGTTGGGCTAGCAGATTGCCGATACCGCGCGAACCAGAGTGCAGCATCAGCCAAACCGAGTTTTCCGTATCAACGCAAACCTCAATAAAATGATTGCCGCCGCCGAGGGAACCTAACTGTTTTAAAGCTTTATTATCTTGGTGCTGCACTCCTTGATGCAGTTCCTTGAAATCGCCCCATCTTTGCCAGTTGGTGACAGATTTTTCGACTTCTTTATTTTCTGCAAATCCGACGGGAATTGCTGCTTCGATATCGAGGCGAATTTGTTTGAGTTTGCCTTCTAATTTGTTGGCGCTGAATGGCATTTTTACGGCCATCATCCCGCAACCAATATCCACGCCCACAGCAGCAGGAATAATTGCTTCTTTTGTGGCAATTACTGAACCGACTAAAGCTCCTTTTCCTAAATGTACGTCGGGCATTAATGCGACGTGTTTGAATACAAAGGGCAAAGATGCTACATTGGTTGCCATCTTGGTCTCTTTGTCGCCCAGGGCGTGATTTGCCCAGGATAATACTGGTTTTGGGGTGGATATTTCTAATTTTTCGTAGGGCATTTTTGTTTAAATATATTTAACTCGATCTACTGTGTAGTATATTTGTAGCACAAATATCGGCTAAGGTCAATAGCCCGATCGCCCAAAACGCGGTTTTCAACCAAAAAACTTACTTCAAACCTCGAATATCCGTTAAAAACCCCGATCGCAGGCAGAAAGTTTGTAGTGAGGACTTCAGTCCTCCAAAAGAGCGCCCTACAAGCTCAACCCGCTCGCAGTGCACACCCTACAGGCTACTTACAGGCGGTTATTTGTCGATCGCAAATATTAGTTGTTTCAGCACATCCAACCGCGAACAGTTCCAGTAATCGATGTGGGAAACGATTAAACCGTCGCCGTTAACCTTCAGTTCGCTTCTACCCGCGATCGCCATTTTCGGTTTCCAAGGTAGAGGCGCGATCCAACTCAGAGTCCAGCGAGTTTGTACAGTATCTCCAGACTGAGAAATCTCGTGCAAGTCGAGTTTAATCTGTTGAAAAAAAGTTCCCATAAAGCCGATCATTTTTCGGTAGCGATCGACTCCAGTAAATCGATTTACTGGGTCTTCAAAATAAACATCTTTTGCATAAATGCTGTAAGTCTGATTTTCAGGAAATCTGCGGTAGTCATCTTTAAGAATTTCCAGAATATTCATTATTATTAATCATACGCCTTAAATCACTATAATATAATCATACCAAAAAATAGGGTTTCCCATCCGGGTTCCCAGGATTCCCCAAGTTTTTAGAACAGGGTATAAATTCCCGTCTTAAAAACCTTGTCCTCAACTGTCAACTGTCAACTATCAACTGTCAATTATGATCGACCTCTACACTTTTACCACACCGAACGGCCGCAAAGTCTCGATCATGCTCGAAGAAATAGGTTTACCCTACAACGTGCACGTCATAGACATCAGCAAAAACGACCAATTTAGCCCGGAATTCATCGCCATCAACCCCAACAGCAAAATACCCGCTATAGTCGATCGCGATAACAGCATTACAGTCTTCGAGTCAGGCGCCATCCTGATCTATCTAGCCGAAAAAGCAGGCCAATTTCTGCCCACCGACAAACACAAATACTTTCAAGTTATGGAGTGGCTGATGTTTCAAATGGCCAGCGTCGGGCCAATGTTCGGACAACTAAACCACTTCAGACGTTTTGCACCCGAACAAATTCCCTATGCAATTCAACGCTACGAAAAAGAAACCCTGCGACTCTACGGAGTATTAGATTCTCAACTAGCAAAATACGAATACATTTGCGGCGAATATTCGATCGCGGATATCGCGACTTATCCGTGGGTGGCTATTTACGAATTTCAAGGATTAACCCTCGACAACCATCCCCACCTCAAACGTTGGGTAGAAAACTTGCAGAAGCGTCCCGCCGTTGAGCGCGGTATGGCTGTTCCAGCTATACAAAAATAGCACTTTTTGTAGCGGGCTAGGAGCAACGCCCCACAATCAAATATTCTGGTTTTGGGCGGGCTAGAAGCCCACCCCACAATCAAATATTCTGGTTTTGGGCGGGCTAGAAGCCCACCCCACAATCAAATATTCTGGTTTTGGGCGGGCTAGAAGCCCACCCCACAATCAACTTCACTCTTTCTTTGTGGAACGGGCTTCTAGCCCGTTCAAAAAAATCCCTCAAACCTAATCAGCAAAGTGCTTAATAATCGCTTCAGCAAACTCCGAACACTTTAACTCAGGTACAGGCGGCTCCATCAACCTTGCCAAATCGTAGGTAACTTCACCGTTAGAAATTGCCGCGCCCAAACCCTTCTTAATCAAATCTGCGGCTTCCTGCCATCCCATATATTCTAACATCATCACCCCCGACAAAATCAGGGAACCGGGATTAACTCGATCGAGACCGGCGTGTTTAGGTGCAGTGCCGTGAGTCGCCTCAAAAACAGCACATTCATCACCAATATTCGCACCGGGGCCCATGCCCAATCCGCCGACAATTGCTGCGGCAGCATCTGACAAATAATCGCCGTTTAAATTCATCGTCGCCAAAATTGAATATTCGGCTGGTCGAGTTTGAATTTGTTGGAAAATACTGTCAGCAATTCGGTCATTGACCATGATTTTTTCTTTCCACTTTCCGCTACCGTGACTTTCCCAAATTGCGGACAGAACATCGGCAACTTCTTTACAAATTACGGCTTGTTTTTCGGGTGTCAAAGCATCGTAGCCCGGATCTATTTGGCGGGCATTTTCTTCTAAGCTAATCTCGGAATTGTGCTCTTTGTTGCCGAGAATCCAGGACTCTCTTTCTGTTACGCAATCAGCACGAAATTCGGTGGTTGCCAACTCGTAACCCCAATCTCGGAAACCTCCTTCGGTGTATTTCATGATGTTGCCTTTGTGCACCAAGGTTACTTGCTGCTTATCTTTTGGCAACCGCAAAGCGTGGGTAATTGCCCGCCGCACTAAACGCTGAGAACCACTTTTGCTAATTGGTTTAATGCCGATCGCAGAATCGAGGCGTATTTGTTTTTTGCCGTGTTCTGGCGTTGCAGGAATTAACTCATTGTTGAGGTATTCAATTAGTTTGTTACCGATTTCACTGCCTTGTTTCCATTCAATTCCCAGGTATATATCTTCTGTATTTTCCCGGTAAATAATTACATCTAGCAGTTCGGGAGTTTTGTGCAGCGATGGGGTGCCATCGTAATATTTGCAGGGCCGCACGCAGGCGTAGAGGTCAAATATTTGGCGCAATGCTACGTTGAGCGATCGAATTCCGCCACCTACTGGGGTTGTCAGCGGGCCTTTGATGGCGACGCCGTACTCTTTGATGGCATCTAGGGAATCTTGGGGTAAATACTGGTAAGTACCGTAGACATCGCAGGCTTCGTCGCCTACGTAAATCTTGAACCAGTTGATTTTCCGCTGGCCTCCGTAAGCCTTTTCTACGGCAGTATCCATGACTTTCTGGGATGCTGGCCAGAGGTCTACGCCCGTACCGTCACCGCGTATGAAGGGGATAATTGGGTCGTTGGGGACGATCGGCGAACCGTCTTTGAATGTAATTTTAGAACCAGTTGTGGGGGCTACAATCTTTTCGTACATATCTTAACAGTGCGGATAGCAATTCTCCTTATTTTGCCACGATTATCTGTCTAAACCTCAAATTTTTCTAAATAATTGCCAAAAATTTGGATGACTTTATTTTTTACCGCACAGCAAAGCAGATGAACGCAGATAAACGCAGATTCTTTTGATGATGTCTTTATTTGCGATATTTTTCCTTCTGCATATTCTTTTTCACAACCCACAAAATAAAGCCGATGACAATAGTCACGGCAACTATTTTGGAAACGGGAGCGAGGTAATCATCTACAAGTGCATAATTTTCACCTAATTTATATCCGGCAAAAGTGAGGAAACTCACCCACAAAATTGTGCCGATTGTTGAGTAGACTAAAAACGGGATTAAAGCCATATTGTTGATGCCGGCGGGCAGGGAAATCAGAGTGCGAACTCCCGGTACGAGGCGACACAAAAATACGGCTTTGTTGCCGTGTCTGTTAAACCATCTATTTGATTTGTCAATATCTGCACCGGATACTGTAATCCATTTGCCATATTTGTCTGCTAAATTTCTCAAGCGTTCTTCGCTCAATAATTTGCCGGCATAGTACCAGGGAAGTGCTCCGAGAATGGTGCCGATTGTCCCTGCTGCGATCGCCAGGGTTAAGTCCATATCGCCCTTCGATGCGGTGAATCCTGCCAGCGGCATGATCAATTCTGAGGGGATCGGCGGGAACAAATTTTCTAAGAACATCAACAGTGCAATGCCGAGATAGCCCATCGACTGCATTGTGTTAGTTATCCATTCAACCATTTTGATTTAATAATTGGTAATAGGTAGTCAGTAGTCAGTAGTCATTAGTCAGTAGTTTGCTCGTTCCTAGGCTCTGCCAATTGGTGACAACTTAAGACTGAAAGCCCTGAGAAATGTCGTTTTTACCTGAGTCTAGATCCCCCTAAATCCCCCTTAAGAAGGGGGACTTTGAGAAGATTCCGGTTCCCCCCTTATTAAGGGGGGTTAGGGGGGATCTAGACTTCGACACAAACAAGAAAGACTATCGGTTTAACATTAACTTGCCAGCAATGGGATTGCCGCTACAACTCAATACTATGATTAAGTGCCCGAAGTCCAGGAGTTGGTGTACTCAATTTGATCGGGAGTCAAGGTATCAATGTAAATACCCATTGCTTCCAATTTGAGACGCGCGATTTCTCTGTCAACTTCCACAGGGATTGAGTGAATACCTGGCTCTAGTTTGCCTTTGTTTGTGACAAGATGTTCGGCGGCTAAAGCTTGGTTGGCAAAGCTCATATCCATCACGGCGCTAGGGTGTCCTTCGGCGGCGGCTAGGTTGATCAAACGGCCTTCGCCCAAGACAATAATCGACTTGCCGTTATTGAGACGGTATTCTTGAGTGAAAGAACGTACTGTCTTCACGCCAGTGCTTTTTGCACCGAGGGATTTGAGGTCAATTTCGATGTCGAAGTGACCGGAATTGCAAACCATTGCGCCGTCTTTCATGGTGTCGAAATGTTCGGCACGAATGACGTGTTTGTTGCCGGTGACGGTGATGAAAATGTCTCCGACGGTGGCTGCTTCGTCCATTGGCATCACGCGGAAACCGTCCATCACTGCTTCGATCGCCCGAATCGGATCGATTTCGGTGACAATTACGTTAGCGCCCATGCCGCGAGCCCGTTGTGCCGTGCCTTTGCCGCACCAACCGTAGCCTGCAACTACAATATTTTTACCGGCTAACAAGATGTTGGTAGCGCGGATAATGCCGTCTAGAGTGGATTGACCGGTGCCGTAACGGTTGTCGAAGAAGTGCTTGGTGTCGGCGTCGTTAACGTTCATGGCTGGGAAAGTCAGCACGCCATCTTTCAACATCGCCCGCAGACGTACAATGCCTGTGGTGGTTTCTTCGGTAGTTCCGATCAAGTCGGCAATTTGGTTGGGGCGGTGCTGGATCAGGGCTGCTACCACGTCGCTGCCGTCATCGATGATGATGTTTGGACGGTGATCTAGGGCTGTGTTAACGTGACGTTCGTAGGTAGCCGCGTCTTCTCCTCTCAGGGCGAAGACGGAAATGCCGTAGTCTTCAACTAGGCAAGCTGCTACGTCATCTTGGGTGCTCAAGGGGTTGCTAGCGATGAGTACAGCGTCTGCACCGCCCATTTTCAGCGCGATCGCCAAATGAGCTGTTTCTGTGGTGACATGGCAGCAAGCTGAAATACGGATGCCTGCGAAGGGCTTTTCTTTAGCGAAGCGTTCTTGAATTTGACGCAATACCGGCATTTCGCGGCCGGCCCACTCGATACGTTGCTTGCCCAACGGGGCGAGGGATAAGTCTTTGACTTCGTGTTTAATTTTGACGGATGTAGCTACCATTTATGTTATTTCCCAGAAATCATTCAACTTTGTTAGTTGTACCAGATTAACCTAGGTCGCTGCAAGTTCCCCGATTTATAGATATTGTGCCCGATCGACCTTTTTGACACACACCAGTCTCGCACTCCTCGCCATCAATCTTTTTTGTTAGCGCGGCGTTCTTGAATTATATGAATAACTGAAGGCACAAAAGAAAGTACAATTATTACACCAACAATCGGCAGTAAATATTGGTCAACTTTGTCCGGAGGAATCATCTTTCCCAAAAAATAACCGAGTAGAGTCAGCCCCACCGTCCACACAAACCCGCCGATCAGGTTGTAAAACATAAAAGTTTTGTATTTCATTGCCGCCACTCCCGCCACTATCGGTGCAAAAGTGCGGACAATTGGCATAAATCTCGCCAGTACAACTGCTTTTTGGCCGTGTTTTTCGTAGAAGTTTTCGGTTTTATCTAAATATTCTTTCTTAAACAGCCAGGAATCTTCCTTGTTAAATAAGCGACGGCCCCAGCGGTGTCCAGTTGCATAGCCCACATTATCGCCAGCCACCGCGCAGACAAAACACCCAAAAATTAGCGTCCAAATATTCATAGAGTTTGGCCCCGACGCCACAATTCCAGCAGCAAATAGCAAGCTGTCTCCCGGCAGAAAAAAACCGAACAGCAATCCGGATTCTGCGAACACAATAGCCCAAATTCCCAAATAGCCGAAGGTTTTAATCAGTTGCTGCAAATCAAAATTCATCTTTCTGTTTTTCCGGGGAATGAACTCAGCAGTACATATGACATCTCGGATATCATTGTCTGTTGAATATAGCATAAACGAGGGTCAGGCAAAATAATAAATTAGCCAGCGATCGATATATTTACCTAAAAATTTTTAGTTCAAATTTAACAATGGGCGCCATAATTCAACAAATCCAAACTAGCTTGTTAAATCTGCTGGGTCAAGCGATCGAGGCAATGCCTTCAATAGCAGCGGCTGTGGTAGTTATTGTGCTGACGAACACGGCAGCAAAGTTTGTTAGCCTCGCAGTCTCGGCAGCTACTCAACAGACTGTCAAAAGTTTATCCTTGCGATCGCTCTTGGTGCAGATAGCCTTTGCCCTCACTTGGGCGGCTGGCAGTTCGATCGCCTGCGTCATTGCTTTCCCGGCTTTGCGTCCCGGAGACATCATCGGTTTGTTAGGATTGGGTTCAGTAGCTGTTAGTTTTGCCTTCCAAGACATCTTCAAAAACTTTTTAGCGGGAATATTAATGCTGCTGCACGAACCGTTTCAATTAGGCGACCAGATAGTTGTAGAAGGCTTTGAAGGTACAGTCGAAGAGATTTCGATGCGATCGACTCAAATTATGACTTATCAGGGAGAGCGAGTGATTGTGCCGAATGCGATCGTCTTTACCAATTCAGTGCGGGTACTCACAGCCATGCCGCACAGGCGAACTGACTTGCCTTTAATTTTGGACTACGATACCGAACCTTCCTTGGCAATTGAAACCTTGGTCAAAGCTATTTCCGAAGTCGAAGGTGTTTTTTCGCAACCAACCCCAGAAGTAGATATTTCAGGTCTTAACGATGGTTCTTTGCATCTGATTGTCCGTTATTGGACGCTGCCGGAACTTTTCACAGGTGCGACGGACAAAAACCAGGGCTGTGGTGGCGATTCTAGCCGCGTGCGATCGAGCGGAGATTAAAATTCCTCAACCCGTACCGGTAAAGTTGTATGACTTACGCTCCTCGAACAACTCTGCGTCAAATTCAGCTAGCGACGCATAATTAAGGATCGCAAATTAAATAATTTACACAAGTTTGTGGAATGGGCGTCCCGCCCGTCCAGAAAGGACGGGCGGGACGCCCATTCCACAAGAATAATAAAGATTGTAAGTTATTTAATTCTCATTCCTAAGCTACTGCCAGAGTGGGAGAGTGGGAGAGGGGGAGAGAGGGAAAGGGGGAGATGGGGAGATGGGAGCATCTCAATTTTTGCAAAAAGCATTTTTTATTCTAGTGCTGTCCCCGATCGCGTATTTTATAAGCCAATACGGTTGACTTAACGCTTTTTGACGAATGTCATCTCAGGATTTTCTAGGCAATACAGGCATTTCTTGAAAGTCAGATTGTTCTTAAGTCAACCGTATTGTTTTATAAGGAATGAGAATTAAATAACTTCCACAAGTTTGTGGGATGGGCGTCCCGCCCGTGCTTTTTGGACGGGCGGGACGCCCATCCCACAATAACAATTAAAATTGTAAGTTATTTAATTTGCGATCCTAAGCAAGCGAGTGGGGACAGCACTACAAATGCAAAACAGAGATTCTCCCTGCGAAACATCCTCTTCCCTCTTCCTTCTTCTTTCTTCCTTATTCCTGATGACTACTGACTAATGACTTCTTTCTTCAAGCAAAAGGCGAGCCGATTTCCCATCAGCGCGCCTGAAAATTTTATGCTTTTTTTGTCAAACGTAATTGAACAGATCGTTCCGTTTCAAAAAATTATCCAACTGTCTTGCTAGCGCGGCGGCGGCGGGCTGCAACCAAACCGCCCAAACCGAGAGCCAAACCAGTCATGGTAATCGGTTCTGGAACTGCTTCTGCGCTGACGGTGAAGTCTTGGAAGTCTGCGTCGTTACCGCCACCGCGATCGTCAAAGGAGATCAGAGTGCCTCCGTTAGACAGAGAAGCTGTTCCATTTGTATAGCTTCCAGCAGCTTGGAAAGCGTTTGTTGTTTCTCTGCCGAGCGCTGTCCACAAGGAGGATCCGCCAAACACGGCTTGTTGGGTGCCAGCGTTCAATGCCGAGGTCGAGTAGACAGTGCCGCCATCGCCGCTGTTGAGTCCCAAAGTGTAAACTTGATTTGCCAGGAATGTGAATACTGCTGTTCCCGAACCCAAGACTGTATTGCCCAAAGATCCTTTCCATTCGTTCTGGTCGCCATTGTCAGAGGATTTAGTTTCCGAAAACAGCGTGCTAACTAGAGATGTCACCGAGCCCACGCTGTAAATTCCCAAAGAGGAAGTGTAGCCACCGTGAGACTCTTTGAAGTTAAACTTGACATCTGTATTGTTGGCGAAGGTGATACCGTTGGTACCAAAGGAGAAGGCTTGGGCTGGAGATCCTGCCCCTAACAAAGCGGTGGCGACTGCGGTAGCTGTTAGGGCGGATAAGAGTTTGGTATTCATGACCTGATTCCTTGTGTTGCAATAATTAATTAATAATTTCATTATCTGATAGTTTGTGTTTGTTTTTTTCACTTTATGTGAATTTTGACCAACTCTTTATCAAGCCTTTACAATACCTTTATAAATGCTGTCGAGCCAATCGGTAAGCGGGCGATCGCTCCCTAAAAATACACACCAAAAATTATAAAAATTAGGGCTATAAACCTTGCACTCGCGGTCATGCGAGCGCTAACCCCCAACATAGATTTCGGTGAGTTTATCCTAATTTTTAATTTTCTTCCAAGTCTAAATCTTTAACAGCCAACACTTAGGTACAAACACTGTCAGTCTATTTTAGATTTTAGATTTTAGATTTAGTTGCACGATTGAATCTGGGAGATTGAACTCGGGTAGAAAATTTTGGCTTGTACCCTGACGCTCGTGCACGTGGGACGGTACCTGTTTTTGGGCAGGGTCACTGTCTGGGAATCTAACAGTTATAAAAGTTTTCTATTAATCCAGAAACTAGGAATATTTGTTGTTTCCGACTCGCGTATGGGAATTAAAGTAGTCGATCGCTCGGGTAAATTACTTACAAAGTGCGATCGTTTGGTTTAGGTCTTGTGGTTGAACAACACAGAGCCCGCACCGTGATGGATCCCAAAGATGCGATCGAGAGGGGCTTTCTGCTTTGAAAATTGCCAAAAAGCAGATTTCCATCAGAAAATACCATATATAGATGCGCTTGGCAAGCCCTATTCGCGATAGATCATCAGATCGCATCAAAAAAGACCGCTGTAGCGTTCCTCAGCCCAAGGTTCGCCCCTGCGGTGGTAGCCGTTGCGTTCCCAAAAACCGAGTTGTTCGGTTTCTGTAAACTCCAGGCCGTTAATCCATTTCGCGCTTTTCCAGGCGTAGAGGTGCGGAACTACCAACCGCATCGGGCCGCCGTGATCGGGGGATAGCGGTTCGCCGAAGACGGTGTGGGCGAAAAAGTTTTCTTCTCGGAGGAAGTCGGCGATCGCAATATTAGTAGTGTAGTCGCCGTAGCAGTGTTCCAGGACGTGGAGGGCTTTAGGATCGACTTCTATGCTGTTCATAAAATCCGTGACTTTGACTCCCGTCCACTGCACGTCTAGTTTTGACCAGCGGGTGACGCAGTGAAAATCCGCAGTAAAGTTACTTTGGGGCATGGCCTGGAAGTCAGACCAAGTGAAGGTTTTTGGTTTTGCCAATCCCCAGACTTTAAATTCCCAAGTCTCAATGCTGACGGAGGGTGTATCGCCGTAAGTCAGAACGGGAAAGCCGTTGGCGAGGTATTGACCCGGGGGGACGCGATCGCTGTTATCTGATTCTGGCTTGCGAAAAAATTTGCCCTGCATTTATTCAAACTCTACAGTAAATGACTGCAATCCTCAGTATAACTTAGAGACAACTACAAACAACAGCTTTACCGGTGGATGATTTACCGACTTTGACCGAAATTGCAACGCTTGATTTTTTCCCGTTTTCGCCACCGAAATGATGCTGATGAACATTGGCGAATTATTAAAATATTGCTGCCGCAAGTGGAGTTTGCGAGATCGTTTTAGGATGGCAACCTCAGCGACTGGGGAAACGTTTTCACGTGCAGATTGCCCGAGGATGCGTAGAAAAAATATATTAGAACTGGGAGTGTCGATCGGCTATGCTAAAGAGAGAAAATTCACACCACACTAAAACTCAAAAGGCTAGTTCCAGCAGTTAATATTGATTGATGTAGCACAATGATATATCCTACACCAACTACCACGATTCGGCTTTCGCCGGCGCTAAGCGATGTCTACCGAAACATTAGTTAACTGGCTCGAAGAGAACACGGAATTAGGCATATTATCCCGCGATATCTTACAGGCGATCGCGCTGGAAATGTCCATGTCAACTTTTCCCCCGGGATTTCGAGTGGTAATCGAAGATACACCAGTCACCAATCTCTACATCCTAGAAAGAGGACAAGCCGATCGCTACCGCCGCAAACAACCGGGTTTAATGTGGGGGAGTAGTTTGTTACCGGGGGCGATCGTCAATTTATCGGCACTCCAGCGATCGCAAGCTGCGGATAGTAGAATTATTACTCGTACAGAATGTCAATTTTGGGTCATTAGTGCCGATCGCTGGCGCAGTTTGCTAGAAAGATATCCACGCATCACCGAAGCCTACGCTCAACGCTTGGCCGCGAAATTAGAGCAGCTAGAAGCAGAAATCGCCTACGAAAGAGAGCGTCAAAATGCCCTTCGTAGCTATCTAGTACCGCAGGCGAAACGGGGAGTAATTGGGAATAGCCGTTATGCGGTAAAATTGCGCCAACAAATTCGGGCTGCATCGAGTGACGAGCGATCGGTGTTAATCTCTGGCGAACCTGGTTTAGAAAAAGATAATTTAGCTGCTTTAATTCATTTCGGTTCAAGTCGCCGCAACGAGCCAATTATTCAGATCAAAAGTGCCTTGCTTCAGAGCAATGGAGCAGAATTATTCGGGCGTTTGGGCGGTAAGCCAGGGCTGTTGGAATGGTTGGGAGAAGGTACGTTAATTTTAAATGACGTTCAAGAATTACCCGCTCAATTAAGCCCCCAAATTCAGCAACTATTAACCCAGGGAACCTATACCCCAGTTGTCAGAGAAGGACAAATACCGCCGCAACCGCGTTCTAGCAATGCCCGAATAATTTTAATCTCAGAAATCGTCCAACCCCAGCTAGATAAGCTAACGCAACACAAGATTAAAGTACCGTCATTGCGGGTGCGTAAAGAAGATTTAGAAGCACAAGTCAACTATTATCTCAACATCTTTTGTCGCCAAAAGAAATTAGTCAAGCCCCAAGTCACGCCGGAAGCAATTCGTCGCTTGCAAGCCTACGATTTTCCAGGGAACTTGCAGGAATTGCAGGGAATGGTCGATCGCGCTTTAGTTCAAGCACAAGGCAGTCAGGTATTAACGGAAGAAGTGTTTTGGGCCCAGGCGGCAAAGCAACAAAAATTTCGACTCAATTTATTCAAGATATATCCCAAATTCCGGCAATTTTTACGTAGCGATTGGTATCCCGATCGCGTGAATTATTGGTTTACCACTTGGGTATTTGCATTAGTGGTAACTATCCTGTTTGTTGCTCCCCAAGATCGACAGCATAATTTTGCCCTAAATATCTTTTGGGCTTGGTGGTGGCCGTTAATTTTATTATTATTCCCCATCATCGGGAGATTGTGGTGTGCTTTTTGCCCTTTTATGATTTATGGAGAAATCGTCCAGAAACTATCGCTGAAAATTTTCCCACGAACTCTCAATAAATGGCCGCGCCAATTAGCCGAAAAATGGGGCGGATGGTTTCTCTTCGGAATGTTTACTTTGATATTTCTGTGGGAAGAGTTGTGGAATTTAGAAAATACTGCCTATTTATCCAGTTGTTTGTTATTGCTAATTACGGCGGGCGCGGTAATTTTTTCGCTAATATTCGAGAGGCGGTTTTGGTGTCGTTATTTATGCCCGATCGGGGGTATGAATGGATTATTTGCTAAACTCTCAATTATCGAACTGCGCGCCCAACAAGGAACCTGCGCGGCGGAATGCAGCACCTACCATTGCTATAAAGGAGGCAAAGGTTTTGGGGAAGGATTAACTACGAATGGATGTCCGGTTTATTCCCATCCCGCCCAATTAACCGATAATAAAGATTGCGTCTTGTGCATGACTTGCTTAAAAGCTTGTCCGCATCGATCGGTAGAATTAAATCTGCGCCCTCCCGGAATTGAATTGTGGACTACCCACGTTCCCCACGGTTATGAAGTTGCACTATTATTTCTATTATTAGGCGGAATTTATATCCACCGCTTGCCGGAGATAAATATTTTGTTGGGGCTGGGCATCAATTTAGAACAATTTTTACCACATTTAGGAATGTCAATCGCGGTGTTAATTATCCCGCCGATGATTCCGTTATTTGCCTATGCAGTCATGCAAGCAATTTATCGATTGGGAAAAGCAGAAACTCTCCCATTTAAAATTACTAAACCCCTTTCATTTGTCTGTCTCGCCTACGGATATCTACCTCTAGTTTGGGGCGGTAGTTTGGCTCACTATTGGCGATTGGGTTTGCAGGAAGGCGGGCGAGTGATTCCCGTAACTTTTGCGACTTTCGGACAAATTAGAGATGATTTGCCGAGTTTTGTGGGAGATCCGGCGGTGATTAGTTTCTTGCAAGGTTTCACTTTAATTGTGTCATTGTTGGTGACGATATTTGTGACTCAGAAAATTGCCAAGCGATCGATTAAATCTTTGATGCCTCAGCATTTAGCGAGTTTGTGTTTGATGGTGAGTTTGTGGTATGCGATCGTGGGAAATTAATGTAAAATAAAACAAGGAGGATTTACTATGACTTCACAACTTCAACAAGCGATCGATCTTGCTCAGTCACTGTCATTGACAGAACAACTTGAACTACTTAAAACACTATCCGATATTATTCAACGCACCCATTCTCTGGAAACTCAAGCTGCAACAACAGAGGAAGATACAGATTTTTCACGTCTCAGCTTTCGCCAATCTTGGGAGCAAGCAATAACCGGACAAACCTTACCCCTTTCTCAACTGTGGGAGGGAATCGACGTTGACTAATTCTCCCCTTGTTGAGATTCGTCTCACACCTGAATTTCAGCGAAAACTGAAAAACCTCGCCAAGAAATACCGCCAAATTCCAACCAATATTCAACCTGTGCTTGAACAATTACAAGTTGGAGAATTTCTGGGAGATAGAATCCCTGACATTGGCTTCCCAGTTATGAAGGTGCGGATTAGAAACAGCGATACTCAAAAAGGTAAGAGTGGTGGTTATCGCCTAATTTACTGGATTTCATCAACCACGCTGATTGTTTTACTGGACATTTACTCAAAATCAGAGCGCGAAGACATTGAGATAGAGGAGATTCGTCAAATTATCAAAGGGTTCAGCACAACTCCTGAAGAAACAGATGCTTGAGTTTTTTCGTTTTAATCACGCAAGTAAGCCAGCTTGAAGCAAACTATGTCAATACCGAAAAAAGGAACAAGAAAAATCCTTGTTGACGGGGAGCCTTTCATCTGGCTCATCCGCAGACAAGCTAGTAATATGCAAGCAGACTACGGTTGCGGAAAGCTTCATGTTGCTGTCGAACACGCTGAAAATTCTGGTTCGGTATTAGTTATTATTACCGATCGACCTCACCCTCAAGATTGTCTTCGATCCAACAAAGTAATACCAGTAACACCCTCTGATGTAGCACAATGGATACGGCAAGCGATGCAACTCGGATGGCAGCCAATGCGATCGGGAATAACTTTTCGCGTGCAGATTGCAGGGCAGTGTATGGAAAAAATATAATGCTTTATGCTGTTGCCCAACATAAAGCATTATATTAAAGCTAATTCAGTTGATTTGGTAAATGTAAACATCGTCTGAAAGTTAAAAGTGTATAATTAAGTTGACAACCACAGAGAACTGCGATGACTATTCTGAAACCCCGTTATAGCAAGCAAGAGTTTGCACGACTTGGCGATGAGATATACGATCGCATAGTGCGATCGCAAGTTGAGCCGAGTAACAAAGGTAAAATTGTGGCGATCGATATTGAGACATCTGCATGGGAGATCGATAGTAACGAGATAGTTGCCTGTAGCCGACTCCGAACAAAGTACCCCACTGCTCAGATATGGATCGTGCGCGTTGGTTCAACCTATGTGCGTCGTTTTGGTGCCGGTCGCATCCAAAAAGCCAAATGATTACAGGAGTAGTTAACGGCGATTATGAACCAATTCTTCGCATATCCATCTACAGCAATAACGGTGAACTATACGAGCGAGATGCTGTTGTAGATACGGGTTTTAATGGCTGGCTATCTCTACCACCAGATTTGGTTGTTATTTTAGGATTGCCTTGGCAGAGACGAGGACGGGCAATACTAGCTGACGGCAGTGAGAGTATATTTGATATCTATGAAGCAACTATTCTCTGGGATAGTCAGCCAGTTACTATACCAATTGATGAAGCTGATTCAGATCCACTTATTGGTATGTCATTGATGGATGGCTACGAGCTAACAATTCAGATTGTAGACAGCGGTATCGTAACTCTCAAAAAAATATAAAGTCTAACAAATTACTACGCTCGATGCTGGGCAACAAAGTTGACAAAGGACGCTAATTGTGATAATAATATTTACACATTCAAATATATATAGCCTTTCTCAAAAAGATGAGGTATGACTGACAGCTTGTATAACCAGTTCAACTAAGAGGGCCCAAGCCCAACAACATACCTCATCTTTCTGAGAACCGCTATAGTTATCGACCCACTCCAAACAAAGAAACCGGGTTCTCAACCGAGATAGAGGGCCTCAAGCAAGTATTTGGATAAAAACCAGGTTGTCGATCGCCACCCGTGCGTAAGTCCTAATCTCCCAAAAATTGTCAAAAATAATTTATTAAATATAAAAAATCATCGCGAACTTATGAGCGAATTATCAACCAGACCAGCCCTAATTACCAAAGTTATCCCCGACAGCATCTGCGCGGAAATGGGATTTGATGCCGGAGACTCCATCGTCGCCATCAACGGCCAAAAACCCCGCGACTTGATCGACTATCAATTCCTGTGCGCCGATGAATTTCTGGAACTAGAAGTTTTAGATGCTAAAGGCAAAACTCACAAGTTGGAAATAGAAAAAGAGTATGACGAAGACTTGGGTGTGGAATTTGAAACCGCCCTCTTCGACGGATTAATTCAGTGCAACAACCGCTGTCCTTTTTGCTTTATCGACCAGCAACCTCCGGGAAAGCGCGAAACTTTATATCTCAAGGATGATGACTACCGCCTCAGCTTTCTTTATGGCAGCTATCTGACTCTCACCAATCTGACTGAAAAAGAATGGAACCGAATCGAACAAATGCGACTTTCTCCTCTTTATGTTTCCGTGCACGCTACGGAACCGGATGTGCGAATTCGCTTGTTGAAAAATTTTCGGGCTGGGAAGATTTTAGAACAAGTTAAATGGTTTCAAGAGCGCCGCTTGCAAATTCACGCTCAAGTTGTGGTTTGTCCGGGGATTAATGATGGCGAACATTTGGAACGCACTTTGTTGGATTTGGCAAAGTTTCATACTGGAAATATCCCGGCTGTAGCGTCGGTGGCTGTGGTGCCGGTGGGTTTGACTCGCTTTCGTCCTGCTGAAGATGAATTGATTGCTGTAACTGCGGAAAAAGCGCGGGAAGTTATCGCGCAAGTGCAGAAAATTCAAGCGGTTTTGAGTCAAGGGAAAGGCGGTAAAAAGGCTAATAAAAAAAGTTCAAAATTCACCCCCCCCAGCCCCCCCTTACTAAGGGGGGGAGAAGAGTTAGAAGATTTAGAAGATTTAAACTTCCCTGTGGTAAGGGGAAATTCAAAATCGCGCTGTATTTGGCTGGCTGATGAGTGGTTTTTAATCGCGGGTTTGGATTTGCCGTCGGCGGCGGATTATGAAGATTATCCCCAAATTGGTAACGGTGTGGGTTCGATTCGGCAGTTTATTGGGCAGTTTGAAACGGCTTTTGCTAAGCTGCAACCGCTGCCGGTTATTGGGCCGCGCCGGTTGGTTTGGGTGGTGGGAAATGCTGTTGAAAAGGCTTTTTTGCCGATCGCACAACAACTAAACCAAATTCCCGGCTTGTCTGTCAACATGGTGGCACTGTCCAGCCGCTACTGGGGACAAACTATCACTGTTACGGGTTTGCTCACCGGGCAAGATTTACTCGAAGCTTTGCAGGGAAAAGACTTGGGAGATGGTATCCTCCTGCCCTCGGTTATGCTAAAACAGGGGGAACCTCGTTTTCTTGACGACATGACGGTAGAACAGCTCGAAAAATCGCTGAAAACCCGGATTTGGCCGGTAAGTGGCGTAGAGGAACTAATCTCGGGGGCGATCGGTCTGGCAACTGCTGAAGTTCAATTGTAAATTTTGAATCAAGCCTTCACAAGCAACACGAGTACGGTAATTATGACTTGTAACTGTCGAGTTCAGGTCACAAACTAGAAACTTGAGACTTCAATCTTGATCTAAAATTGTCTCTAGAATTGCAAAGTAATTAAAAAATTATGCGTGTTTTTCGTCAAATCGTGGTGGTCGGAGTGGGCGCTGCAATTACTTTCAGCAACGCCGGACAGAGTGCTTCAGCACAGCCTCCGGCTCAATCTCAGGACGGTTCCCCCCTTAGCAATCCGATCGAATTAGCGCAGAATATTCGATCGACCTCGAACACAGCCTCAGAACCAACATCAGAAGATCCACAACAGTCGATCGCCCAAAACCCACCAACCTCGGAGTCTCAGGAACCTGGGGAAGCTACGGCAGCAACTCTCCCAACCGAGTCAGACCAAGCATCAAAGCCCCAACAGGCTGCTCCGGCTGCCCCATCAACCCAGCAGCAGGAGTATTTGGCGCAGTCTCCAAAACCAGCACCGGCAAACAATCGGCAGAAACCTGTTCCGAGCAACCCCAACAATGTTCCGGTGCCGAATTTGCCAGCACCAGTTCCCCGCGGCACTCCGAATGAAACTTTCCCGCCTCTGACCCCGAAGGGCATTTTAGACACCAAGCCCCCGGCTTCCCTAGCACCCAACCCGAATCCGCTACAGTTTCCGACAAAGCCCGAGGATGTCAGAATCGAGGAAATTCAGTCAATTACTTTGCAGCAGGCGATCGATCTGGCCCGCCGCAACAGCCAAGTTTTGCAAATCGCCCAGAAACAAGTCGAACAAACTCGATCGGGCGTACGGGAACAGCAGGCTGCTTTATTTCCAGATCTGACTTTTCAAATGGCCGCAACCCGCCAAGTCAGCGCCAGCGGACAGATTGGGGTGCAGACTCGACTTCGCCAGAATGAGACTTTACCCGCCAGTCGCCAACTCCCGACAAATTCTCCCGAGTTTCAAAATTTCGGCACGATCGGTCTCAACAACACTTTACAGTTGAGCTACGATCTAGACATTTTCGGCCGCCGCACCGCTAATATCCGGGCGGCTAGGGAACAGTTGCGCTTTCGGGAACTGGATTTGGAACGCCAAGCCGAGCAACTCCGCTTCGACACTTCTGAGGCTTACTACAACCTGCAAAACTCCGACGGACAAGTTGCTATCCGCCAAGCTTCGGTGAGAAATGCCCAGCAAAGTTTGCGGGATGCGGAAGCTTTGGAACGCGCCGGGGTGGGAACCCGCTTTGCTGTGTTGCAGGCTCAGTCAAATGTGGCCAACGAAGTGCAGCAACTGTCCGTGGCCCGTCGCGATCAGCGAGTGGCCCAGCGGCGGCTGGCTGAGATTTTGAATATCAGTCAGTCGGCGAACTTGACGGCGGCTGACCCGGTGGAGCAAGCTGGCTCCTGGAGGCTGTCTTTGGAAGAGAGTATCGTGCAGGCTTTTAAGAATCGCCCTGAGTTGGAACAGCAGTTAGTACAGAGGAATATCAGCCAGCAACAAAGGCGATCGATTCGGGCGGGGGGGCTACCTCAAGTTAATGTCACTGGTTCCTACAACTTTCAAGGGCTAACTACTGACGATACAAGACCGTTTTCAACTCGCGGCTGGGCGAGTGGCTATGCAGTGCAAGCCAATCTGACTTGGAATTTCTTCGACGGGGGCGCGGTGAAGGCGAGGGTGAAACAGCGGGATGCCGATATCTCGATCGCCGAAAGTCGATTTGACCAAATCCGCAACCAGGTGCGCCGAGAAGTTGAACAAGCTTATTTTGGTTTGGAGTCGAGTTTTGAGAATATCGAAACTTCTGAAGCCGGAGTTTTGCAGTCGAGGGAAGCTTTGCGTCTGGCCAGACTCCGGTTTCAAGCTGGCGTAGGCACTCAGACTGATGTGATTCAGGCGGAAACAGATTTGACTAGGGCTGAGAGAAACCGATTGTCGGCAATTGTCAACTACAACCTGGGGCTATCGTCTCTCCAGCGCGCTGTGAGCAATCTTCCCACTAATAACCTCTCGGATGCTCCTTGATATCAGTTGACAGTTGACAGTTGACAGTTGACAGCGACCTCGACCTGTAACTTGAAGGAAGAGGATTGGAGGAATCAATAGTCTGATTTTAATTTCTCCCGACAAGGGTTCCGGCTTTCAACCAATTCTTTCTGGTAAAAAAAGCCCACTGTACCTCAACTCCAAGCCACGATCTGCATCAGTCAATCCCACTCATCACTCATTCCCAATTCTAAAATCTAAAATCTAAAATCTAAAATGGGTTGGGTTGAGTTGGGTTGGGGCTATTCCTTGTCGGGATAGCTAGGCCACGTGTCCTTGAATCAAAAAAGGTAATTAGACATTTGTTAAATATCCGACACTTCACCAAAAAACTGGGCGGAGCGAAGCGGAGGGCTGAAGCCCCGTCCTTATAGGACGGCTTTAATTCTCTTCATTTCTGTCAATTATATCAGCAATACATGGTAAAATAGAACAATCAAACAATAGTAAACAATGAAAGCAAGATATCGCTACAGAATCTATCCAACCGACCAACAAAAGCAGAGCCTCGCTCAGCTATTTGGTTGTGTTCGGGTAGTCTGGAATGATGCTCTTGCAATTTGCAAACAGTCTGAGAAAAAGCCCAGTTCGGCAGATTTACAAAAAATCGTCATAACCGGGGCAAAACAAACTGAGGAAAGAACTTGGCTGGAAGATGTGTCATGCGTTCCTTTACAACAGTCCGTTGCCGACTTAGATATTGCTTTTAAGAACTTTTTCAATTCCTGCAAAGGGAAAAGGAAAGGACGTAAAGTCGGATATCCTAAGTTCAAGAAAAGAACTAGCAATCAATCGGCAAGATTTACTCTTCGTGGATTTTCATGCAAGAAAAATGGTGGTGTCTATCTAGCTAAGATTGGTATTGTGAATCCGATTTGGTCAAGAGAACTGCCATCTGAACCTAGTTCTGTCACAGTAGTCAAAGATTGTGCGAACCGTTATTTCCTGAGTTTTGTCGTAGAAATTCAACCCATTTCATCTGAGGCTAAAAGCCTCAGCATCGGAATCGATTTAGGAATCAAAACTTTTGCGGTGATGAGCAACAGCGAAAAAGCCGAAAGTCCTAGCTACAAAAAACTAGACCGGAAGGTTCGCAAACTACAACGCAAATTAGCCCGCCAACCCAAAGATTCTAAGAGAAGGAATGTAACTCGGATTAGAATCGCCAAGCTGCACAATAAAATTGCGGACACCCGTAAAGACTTTCTGCACAAATTGTCAACCAAAATTGTCAACGAAAACCAAGTGATTATTTTGGAAGATTTGAATGTATCGGGTATGGTCAAGAACCGGAAACTTTCAAGGGCAATTAGCCAACAAGGATGGTATGAATTCCGAACTTTGTGCGAGCGTCAATCTGAAAAGTTTGGTAGAGAATTCAAGGTTATCAGTCGATGGGAACCTACCAGCCAGGTCTGCTCAGACTGTGGTTTTAAATGGGGTAAAATCGATTTGTCTATTCGCTCAGTGCTTTGTTTGAATTGCGGCACAGAGCAAGACAGAGATGAAAATGCGGCTAGAAATATAGAGAAAGTCGGGATGGGAAATCGCCACGACTCTAAACGGACGCAGAGGGATCGTCAGACTATTTCGGTAGCAGAACCCTGCGAAGCGTCAAGAATCACCGCGCCTGATAGTCGGTGAGTATTTCAATTAATATTTTGTAATAGAGTTCTATGTCAACTGCGTTAAAGGATCGGCAATGGCTAATATCAAGTTTGTGAAGGAAAATCAGGAAGTCATCGCAGCAGACGGAGCAAATTTGAGATTCAAAGCTCTAGAAAACCGCATCGACTTATACACGTTTTCGGGAAAGATGATGAATTGCGGGGGCATCGGTCAATGCGGTACCTGCATTGTGGAAATTGTCGAGGGTAGTGAAAATCTGTCGCCCCGCACTGACTTTGAGAACCGCAAGCTCAAGAAAAAGCCGGAAAACTATCGGTTGGCTTGTCAAACCATGGTCAACGGCCCGGTGAGCGTCAAGACTAAGCCTTAACTGCCGGTGGGCGAAGTGAAGCGGAGGGATGGGGGATGGGGCATGGGGGATGGGGCATGGGGCATGGGGCATGGGGCATGGGGCATGGGGCATGGGGCATTAGGAAATAAAAATTCTTGGATTTTGAATGTGGATTTTTTACCTATTCAACTGTCTGGTGCTACCTTCTGCTCCATTCCAGTTTCCCTTTTGCCTTTGAGTGATATCCTAGTGGTGTGTATTTTCCTATTTTCCGATACAGGCGGGGGTCTTCATGGAAGTTAACGATTTAGGGTTTGTGGCAACCATTCTGTTTGTATTGGTTCCCAGTGTTTTTCTAATCATTCTGTACATTCAAACCGCTAGCCGTCAAGGCGGAAAAGAGTAGCAACTGCTGCTATTTATTTCTGGTGAAAGCTAGTTGTAAAAAAAGCGCCAACAGTTTTTTGCTGGGGCGCTTTTTTGTTAACTATTAGTATTGAGAGTTTAGCTGACGATCGTCCGGGCTAGCAAGACGGGACAGTTGGCGTAGACTCGCACGTAATCTGATAGGGAATTTCCTAGGAGTCGATCGAGATCCAGGAAATTTTTAGCAACGTTTGGCCGCCGATCCGGGGAACCGATGACCAACAAATCTGCATTCACTTCCTCTGCAATCTGACAAATTGCTTCACCGGGCTTACCTGTAGCACTCACGCAACGGTAGCTAACTCCCATTTGTTTCGCCAGTGCTACTCCCTCAGCCAATACGGGGTCTTTTTCAGCATTTGCTGTCACATCTTCGGTGTATTTTCCCGTCAAATCTTTGGTGACGTGTACTAGAATTATCTGCCCGCCACTCACTTCTTTAACCAAAGATAGCGCAAGCTGCAATGACTGTTTGGCAGATTCTGACTTGTCGAGCGCCACCATGACGCGCCTAATTTTTTTGACGTAGATGTCGTCTTTTACTAACAACATCGGTCTCGATGTTAGCTGGAAAACGTACTGACTGACTGAGTTTTCCAAAATCGATTGCAGCCGTCCAAATCCCCGCGAACCCATAATTACTAAGTCGGATTGTTCTTCTTCTGCGACTTGGCAAACTGTGGTTTTCGGGTCTCCCTGTTTCAGCCGCGGATTGACTTTGCTGGGATCTATTTTCAAAGACTGCACTGCTTGTGCTAAAATCTTTCCTCCTTCTTCCAACTTGTCGGCCATGCCATCGGAAGTTACTTGCTGCGGCACGACGTGCAAAACGGTGACAGAGCTTTGTTGCAAGGAAGGGATGTCCATCAACATATTAAACATCTCTTCGCACAAGCCGCGACCGGCGACGGCTACTAAAATTTTTTCTATCATGGTTTTTGGTGTGAAAACAGTTGAGTTTTGTTGTGGGGCGCTCTTACTAGGGCGTTGTTATACCAATTTAATGTGAAGTTGCACATATCTTGATCCCCCTAAATCCCCCTTAAGAAGGGGGACTTTGAGCGGAATCTTGTCCCCCCCTTATTAAGGGGGGCTAGGGGGGATCGGATTCTATGCAGCTTCATAAAAAATTGGTATTACTCTAGTGGGTTAATGTTAAGCATAAGCCTGAAGTTTGCTTTATGATTTGTAGAAATGTAGCGTTTTGGAACAATTTGTAACGTGTTAGAGAACGATCGAACTCAACCAGAACTTGCAGCGGCTGGCGCTATTCAAAAGCGGTCGGGGATGATGGACTCGGAGGGCTGGTTTGAATATTTGGTGCGAGTCTACCGCTCGTAAAAACATGGACAAAGCTACCCAAAAGTAGTCAATGTTAGACATCTACGTTGGTAATTTTAGTCCACAGTCCTAAAACTACAGGAATAAACGGCAATTCCTCTATTCCCTTCATGAAGTCGGGAATTACTTTTCTCGCTATATTTATGCTG